>NZ_JAWJUW020000014.1:0-99360 GCF_033052795.2 Halovibrio sp. HP20-59 | reverse complement strand
TCAGGAAGCCCTGCGTGAAGAAGCGACTTATCAAGCGTTACATGATGAATAGCATCAACTTCGTGGGGATCCGTCAGCCTTTAAGTGGCAATGCTGTCATGTCTGATCTCTCCTTTTGCCGGTTGCAAAATAATGCAGCTCCTAAAAAAGATACTTTATAACATAACATTTAGCAAGCCTATTCTGGTTCCAGCCGGGCGCTTCAATCCCTTATATCGACAAGATAAGTAACTACTTGGCTCTCGCAAGAGAGAGGGGGTTAAATGAAAAAAATAGCAGGCACAAACGCATCGAGCCCCGCCAAGGCGGGGCTCGATCATCGGATTGATTAGATCCGATTACTCAATTGATCACTGTTTAAATAACAGTTAGGATCAAGAAAGCAACTTAATGTTTGAAGCTTGAAGGCCTTTCTGACCCTGGGTAACGTCAAAAGAAACGTTAGCGCCTTCTGGAAGGGTTTTAAAACCGTCAGACTGAATTTCAGAGAAATGGGCAAAGACGTCGTCGCTGCCGTCAGACGGTGCGATAAAGCCAAAACCTTTAGAATCGTTAAACCACTTAACTGTGCCAGTTGTCATAATATGAATCCTTTTCGCGAGTCGCGAATTGTAAAATACCTGGAATTACCCAGAAAAATAGTGAGTAGAACAAGGAATACAATTACAGACTACCGAAAGAATTCGAATGTTTCTGGAACCATGCTTGCTTGCTAACTTACTAACTTCGCCCATCCTGCCACGTAGGCAGCAGCAGGTCAAAGCCTTTGTTTTATTAATTTCTCAGCCTACCTATTTTAGTCGTTTAAAATCGCGCAAATTCGCAAAAATAGCCTTAATCTTGCCAATGAGCTAGGCGCTACTAATGCGACCGCCTAGCGCGCTTTACTTGCCCGGCAAAAATCTGCTTCATTCGCGGCCTGGCGAGCACTTTGCAAGAGGTTTTAAAATGCTATACGGGCTTAGTTTATTGGCAGGTATCGCCCTTTTGACCCTCGGAGGGGAATCACTTATCCGCGGCGCGGTGGCTGGCGCACGAAGGGTTGGCGTCTCGCCGCTACTCACAGGGCTTGTGGTAGTTGGCTTTGGCACCTCGGCCCCTGAGCTGGTCGTTTCCATTGATGCCGCGATTAATCAGCAGCCGGATATTGCTATAGGCAACATTGTGGGCAGCAATATCGGCAATATTTTATTGATTCTGGGTATGTGCGCTATTATTTGCCCGATGGCGGTTCAACCCTTAGCGCTACGCCGTGATGGCCTTGTCGTGGTGCTGGCCAGCCTGTTGTTTATTGGACTCTCATTCGGGGGTGCGCTAGGGCGCGTCGATGCAGGGATATTCTTAGCGTGTCTCGTTGGCTATCTTGCTTGGGCATATGTAAGCGAAAGCCGTCAGCACATTCCCGCGGCAGAAATGCACGTTTCAGAAGCCGAGGAGATGACCAAACTCCCCACTACAGGCTGGATGATCGCCGTAGCGTTAGTGATTGGTTTGGGCATGCTGATTGGCGGGTCGCAGCTACTTTTATACGGCGCCATTGGCTTGGCCCAGGCCATGGGCATTTCCGAGGCGGTGATCGGCTTAACCATCGTCGCTGTCGGCACGTCACTGCCGGAGATGGCCGTGTCGGTTATTGCCGCGCTGCGCCGTCATGCGGATGTCGCCGTGGGCAATATTCTAGGCAGCAATATTTTTAACCTGCTAGCCATTCTGGGCATCTCCGCCTTTCTACAACCGCTCCCCCTAGCGCCACGCGTGGCGATGTTTGACCAGTGGGTAATGCTAGGAGCCGCGGGACTTCTGGTCGTATTTTTGTATACCGGCATGCGTTTAGCGCGTTGGGAGGGTATCGCGTTGCTCGCAGGTTATGTGGCTTATATAGCGTTAAGCTTTACGATTTTTTAGGCTCTGCCCGAAAACTGGTTACGCCTGCCCACTTTACGTACAAACTTTACCCAAAAGTCTTAAGGCGTTTCTTAAAACCGGCAATATTAGTGAATTACTATATAAAATATTAACTTTTATCAATAACGCTATTCTTCGTTAGTCGCATATTGGCTGATTACATTAGCTTCCGGGCATAACTATTCCGGCTAAAGTTACCATTACCTAAAAGATTAATTTATTAAAAAAAGATGCCATTACGCTAAGAAGAACTACTTTCGTTCGGTTTTATAAGGTATTGCGACATCTTATAGACTGATAAAATACACGCGTTTTTACACGACTCCTGACAACTTAACCCTGAGGAAGAACGTCACATGCCTACGTTGTGCCAACCCTCTCGCCAGCCTCGATTGTATCGTCGCTGGCTTTTTTTGTTAGCGGCCTTACTACTAGGCGTCAGTCCCCATGCATTTGCGGTCACCGGTGAATTAGATTTAACCACCTCTGCGGTTGGCTTTTTCGCTGTGGCGATTTTCGTCATGGCGTATGCATTAGTCATGGCGGAAGAAAAGATTCACATGCGCAAGTCGAAACCGGTGCTAGTCGCCGCCGGTATCATTTGGGGCCTCATCGGCTGGGTGTATGTCCAAAACGGGATGTCGGAAGCGTCCGAGTACGCGTTCCGGGTCACGCTGCTAGAGTTCACCGAGCTGATGCTGTTCTTGCTGGTGGCCATGACCTACATCAATGCCATGGAAGAGCGCCGGGTCTTTGATGCGCTGCGCTCCTGGATGCTGCGCAAAGGATTCAACTACCGAACGCTATTCTGGCTGACCGGTGGTCTCGCCTTTGTTCTTTCTCCGATTGCTGACAACCTCACCACCGCACTACTGATGTGCGCCGTGGTGACCAAAGTAGCCGAAGGCAACCAGCGGTATATTAACTTAGCCTGCATCAATATCGTCGTTGCCGCTAACGCGGGGGGCGCGTTTAGTCCGTTTGGCGATATAACCACCTTGATGGTGTGGCAAGCGGGTATGGTCGCCTTCCAGGATTTCTTTATTCTGTTCTTCCCTGCCCTGGTCAACTTCTTAATACCCGCAGCGATCATGAGCCTGTTCATCAAGGATGAAAAGCCCGCCAGCGTGCATGAGGACGTTTGGATGAAGCGCGGCGCTAGGCGCATTGTGGGGCTGTTTTTACTGACGATCGTGACCGCTGTGTTGTGCCACGTGGTGCTTCATCTGCCACCGGTGCTGGGCATGATGACCGGACTCGGCTATTTGCAGTTCTTTGGTTACTACCTGCGCCGCAGCCTGCCCCGTTCCTTAGAGCGTAAGCGTGAGCGCTACAGTCGCCGGGGGGATGAACGCAAACTTCAACAGCTGGGTAGCGTGGTGCCTTTTGATGTGTTTAACCGCGTAGCGCGCGCCGAGTGGGACACATTGCTGTTCTTCTACGGGGTGGTGATGTGCGTTGGCGGGCTTGGGTTCATGGGCTATCTCGGCCTGCTGTCAGAAGCGTTGTATACCGGATGGAACGCCACCGCGGCCAACATCGTATTGGGGATCGTTTCCGCTGTGGTGGATAACATCCCAGTGATGTTTGCTGTACTCACCATGGAGCCAGATATGTCCCATGGCCAATGGCTGCTGATTACCTTAACCGCCGGGGTCGGGGGCAGTTTGCTATCGATTGGCTCAGCGGCCGGTGTGGCAGTGATGGGGCAAGCGAGAGGTTCCTATACCTTTATGGGCCACTTGCGCTGGTCGCCGGTGATATTGCTCGGCTACATCGCCAGCATTTTGGTGCATATGTGGCTTAATGCCGACAGCTTTGCACTCTTCAGCTAAGCCAGCTTAGCTAGGGCTGTTCAGTTAAAACAGCCACCTTAGCAGCGGCCTACCTCTCCCCCTTTCAGCTTGCTGGAAGGGGGATTGACTTTTAACTGGCGTCAATATGCCGACTGTTTACTGCCCCGGCATGGTCAGCGGCCCTGCTCGCTTGACCACTCGTTGCCACGCCGCATCTTGTTCTATGCGGGATACAAAGCGGGCAATGGCAGGGTATTTCTCCAGCGAGTGAACGGCCGCGACCGCGTGCAATGGAAAGCTCATTTGAATATCAGCACCACTGGGCCATGGCCCGGCAAAATTGTCGTGCGCCGACAAGTGATCGTTAATGAAGCTAAGGTGCTGGGAAATCTGCGGGGTTAGGAAACGCTTACTCACCGTATCACTGATGCCTTTAGCTATCGGCTTAATAAGCAACGGCGACTGCTTGGGGATCTGACTAAAAACCAGCTGCATCACCAACAGCGGCATCAATGAGCCTTCGCCGTAATGGAGCCAGTAGCGATAGTCCACCCACGCCTGCCTATCGTCTGGCGCTGGCTGCAACCGGCCTTGACCATAACGCTGAAGGAGGTAGTCAATGATGGCCCCGGATTCGGCCACGGTAACGTCACCATCAGTGATAACCGGCGATTTACCCAACGGGTGGATTTTTTTCAGCGATGCCGGCGCTTGTTGAGTCTTTTCATCGCGCTGATACACAACCAGCTCGTAGTCCAACTCGAGGGCTTCAAGTAGCCATAAGATGCGATGCGAACGTGACTTTTCCAAATGATGAACGTGGATCATAAACACTCCATAAGGGCTAAGTTGCCGCCAGCGTTGCACTGGCGGCGGCTATCCTTTCCTGCGACACAACGAGCTTAGTCTTACTAATATTTGATCTTATCAATACGCATTGAGTAGCGTCAGTCGACTAAGACTAGCAGCATCGCAGCGATGAGCCCATGAACGTGCCTATCTCAAACCAAGCGTTATCATGATCGATATGTTTGGCGCCAGCGCGCCAATACATCCAGCGGCGACCATCGACCTTGTAGCCACGGGGCCAATAAGCGCATCGAAAGCGGTATAAATACACACACCATCACCGGGGTTAGCATCAAGGTGCTCACCACTACCCGAGGCACTAATGCCCAATCGGCCAGTACGCCACCAAATACAAGCTGGAAGATTAGCGAGATAGGAAAAAAAGCCAACCAGACGGCCACGGCTTGTTTCCAGCGCGGCGGCGCGCCACTGCCGGTTTGAAACCAGGCATCGAGCCCGGTAGCCCGGTGCTCATGGGGCGCCTCATACAAGCCTTTGCCGCGCGCAAGCCATGCATGGCGCGAGGCAGAGTGCTCCCAGGCGGCTAACGTTTCACTACTGCTAAAGCGGAAAATAATCTGATATTCATCGTCGTCGGCTGGCGGGGAAAGTACGCCAGAGCCCAAGTAGCCCGCGAAATCAGCCGCCAGCTCGCGCCCTTCGTTAAGCCAACGATTAAAATCCAGGTAGCGGCCGCGCTCAACGCGCCTAGCCACCATTAACGTGACGGGGGAGGTAGACATGGTATATCTCCTAATGTGTCGACAGCCTTGGCCGGGTAGGCAGGCTGTTTGCTTTCAAGCGGGTAAGCCTGAAAGTCCAATTACCACATTATACAAGCAATGTTGATGCCATGGAGTAAATTTTTAAGCTAAGGTGATTGGCACACCGCGACTTAACGCCCTGGAATAGGGCTTCGCCGCTCGCCACGCTGAAAAGCACGTACCTGCTGATAAATATCTACGGCGCTGCGTATTGCATCGGCTTCTTGAGCATCTGGCACCACCACTGGCCCTTGATGCTCGCCCTCAGAGTGGAGAATGGCGTCTACCTCACTCCGGTAGCGGTTCAGCAAGTGTTCCAGGTTGAGCCTAATACGATGGATCTCTAGCTCAAAGGCTTTACGTTGATCAGTGCGTTTAAGTATATCCAACGGGGTGGTCGCCGCTTCGGTCATGCCCTCTAAGGTCGTGATGACTAACTTTTCAGCGCTGTCTAAATTGGGAATAACGGAATAAATTAGTTCATTCAAAGTGGCGGATGCTTCATTGTGGTGCATATACAGATCAACTTTTAGTTAAGGACTCGATAGTGATAAATCGGCCCTGATCAGAAAAACTTAACCGGTAAATACCATGCACGCCTTGTCGGTTCACCACTCGGCGAATCGCTTCTGCAGGAAATATCACCCAGCGTCCATCCACACTGCGCGCTCGCACATTCGCGATACGTCCCTCATAGTGCGCTAAGCATTCGTCATAGGTAAGTTTGATAACGACATCAATGGTGGGCATGGTGAAGCACTATAGTGACGGGTTAACGCTATAGGCAGCGAAACGCAAAGCGTTGACTTGCGCTACGGGCCTTACTCGCTAATACTAACTCAACAATACTAACTCGCTAATACTAAATAGTATCTCAACTCCTACTTCGTCGGTAACTATCTATGGCCGTTTCTTCCATTAGCAGCAGCGTTTCTCTCACTGCATGGGCGTCGCCTGCAGTGAACACGATGTCACCGCGTGTTGAGCAAGCAGCAAAGAGCCGTGCGCCTGAAGAAGATACCACGACTTCCGATGACCCCAACGCTACCAGCACTAGCGAACAGAGCAGCGACGCTGCTGGCCCCAAACGGGCAGACGGCACGCCCATGGCGCCGGAAGAGATTCAGCTACTCGACCAGCTTAAACAGACCGACCGAGAAGTTCGCCAGCACGAGATGGCGCACCAAACAGTAGGCGGTGCCTATACGGGCGGCGCCAGCTACGAGTATGAAGTCGGCCCCGATGGCAAGCGCTACGCGGTCGCAGGCGAGGTGCCGATTGATTATGGCCCGGTGCCCAATGACCCCCAAGCCACTATCGAGAAAATGCAAACCGTCATAGCGGCCGCAATGGCGCCGGCGGACCCATCGCCAACAGATTATCAAGTCGCGGCCCAGGCGCGACAGTATCTGCTAGAAGCCAAACTGGACGCGTCCATGCAGCGTAGTGAAATGGAGCAGGCACGCAACGCCGGTGCAGTATCTTCATCAGCAACGGCGCCATCAACGGGTGAACCACCAACAGATGAGCAGGCCGCTTAATGGAGTTCGCGCCCCAGGGAACACCACTCTTCACGCATCGGCCAATTCGCCAGCCAAGCCGGTAGCGCCTCGGCGGGCATCGGTCGTGCAATGCCATAGCCTTGGGCCAAATCGCACCCTAGGGCCATCAAGGCTTTGGCATGGTCTAACGTTTCCACACCTTCGGCCAACATAGGCCGCTTAAAGCGGTTGGCCATGTAAATAACACTCTCCACAATCGCCATATCGTCCTGATCGCTAAGCATATCGCGGACAAAGCTCTGGTCAATTTTGATCAGGTTAACCGGCAGTTGGCGCAAGTGGGTTAACGACGAAAACCCGGTACCAAAGTCATCGATGGCAAAGCTTACGCCAAGCACCTGACAGAGCGCCATGTTTTGCAAGGCGGCCTGTACATCGTGCATCGCTGCGCTCTCTAACACTTCAAGTTTTAGCATTGCGGGCGGCACATCCGGGTGGCGTGCCAGTAACTCGCCCAACCGCTGGCTAAAATCACTCGCCAACAAATGCGTGGGGCTTATATTCACATTGATCGGCAGCTCGATGCCTTGTGCTTGCCATTCACTCAACTGACGCAGCGCTCGCTCAATGACCCACTCACCAAGATCCACTTCCAACGGCGTGGTATCGATAATGGGTAAAAATTGCGCTGGCGAAAGCAGGCCATCGTCAGGATGCTGCCAACGAATCAGTGCCTCCACGCCGATCACACAGCCACTGCGCATATTAACCTGGGGCTGATAATAGAGACACAGTTCGTTGTTATTGAGGGCGTCAATAAAACGCTGCCGTTGCTCATGGTGCACCTGTAGCAAGCGGTCGTGGTTAGGATCGAAAAGGTGAAACGTATCGCGGCCGCGCTGCTTAGCGCGGTACATCGCCTGATTGGCATGACGTAGCAGGATATCGCCTTGAACAAGATCGTTTGGGTAGAGCGTTACCCCCAGGCTAGCCGTTAAGTAGACACTCTGACCATCAACCGTCAGCGGCTGACGTATAGAGGTCATCAACTGCTCAAAAAATGCATCGTCAACGCCGTGGTGCAGTAGCAGTACAAACTCATCGCCCCCCACCCGCGCTAACACATCGTCGCCAAATAGCAGATGGCTTATCCGCTGGGCAAAGCTAGACAGCAAAGCATCGCCGACTTCAGCGCCTAAGCGGTCATTAATGTTTTTGAAAAAGTCGATATCCAGCGAACACACTGCCAGTGGCAGCTGCTGTGTGTCTGCGTGCTGCATCGACTCCTGGATCAATTGCGTCAGCAGGTGCAGATTAGGCAGCCCCGTCAAAGCGTCAAAATAAACTTCACGATTGAGATGACGCGCATGGGCTGGAATGACCGAGAGATCAGCCAACACAATCACATGGTGATTGACCTTGCCTTGCTCATCACGCACACGATTAATCGACATCATACCGGGATAAAACTGGCCATCATGACTGCGATAGCTCACTTGGCTTTTACTACGATCACGTAATTGGAGCTGTTCGCGCATCAAGCGCGTGGAACGGCTATTGTCCAATGGCAAAATACTGAAGGCTTCGGGGGTTTTGCCTTGCACATCGCCTAGCATAAACCCTGTTAGCTCGCAAAAAGCAGGGTTCACTTCCACTACCCGATTTTCCGCATCGGTAATAATGATCGCTTCGTTGGCATAGCAAAATACAGAGTTAGAGGGAGACGCTGTATGCCTAGTCGAAACGGCCGGCATCGCATTAGAGCGAGGCAGAGGAAGGATTGGCTGGGACGACTGTTGAGACAAAGACTGTTCCTTTTGGATCTTCAAGGATCGATACATACGTCTCTGCTCTCCTCGTCATTGTTATTGAGATATCGCTATTGGGATATCGCTATAGAGCCGTCGTTATAAGCAGTTATTAGGTGCATAGCGCCATCATTATGAAAGTAGTAACTTGGCTAAGCATCATAACACCCTATTACGGCGTAAGTACTTTGTACTGCAAAGTACCTTATCGGCTGATGAGGAAATAAGTTAAGGCGCTGGACTAGCGGCACCCAAAAAACGCGCCTGCCAGTAATCGATCTCTAACGGCACGCTGACTACTGCACGGCCATTGCCAGGCGCATGAATCATTTGGCCGTTGCCACGATAAATTCCTACGTGGGTAGCTTTGCGATGGTCGCCAAAGAAAAGCAGGTCACCAGGGCGTGGGGTTTTCACCTGGGGCAAGGCGCGAAACTGCGCATCGGCGGTACGCGGAACGCGAATGCCCGCCGCCCGGTAGGTCATTTCCACCAAGCCAGAGCAGTCCAGACCATCCGGCGTATTTCCCCCAAAACGATACGGTGTGCCAATGGCCTGCTGGGCATGGGAGAGAATCAGCGCACGCTCCATAGAGAGTCCTGCGCGGTTAGGAGGCGCCTCTATGGGGGTAAGGTCGCGGCTGGCACAACCCGCTAGCACCAGTAGTAACAGGCAGGTAAGCAACCACCTTCCAGAAGGTGCTAACCCGTAAGATAGAGGCCACAGGCGAGCCAATTGCATGGACAACTGCTCCAATAAATCAACGTGCCTTCATGATGGCGCAAAGCATGCCTAGCCGCCAATGGTTAACGGCCGATCCACTCGACAAAGCTGGTTTCACCAAGCGCATGGCGCTCATGTCGCACCCGGCTCATTGCCGCGTAGGGTAAATCCATTGCCAGTACTCGCGAAAGCGGCTGCTTGATCACCTGACGTAGCAGGCCATTGCAGACAAACAGATGCGCTACTACCAGCACATGCTTGCCAGGCGGATTACTTAACAGCTGCTGCCAGCCGGTTTCACTCAGCGGATGGTCGGTGGAGCCGCGGAGCATACGCCCCCCCTACTGGCTCACCATGACGCAGTAAATCAATCGTTGTGATCTCCGCTTCGGGAAAACGCATACTCGCCTCCTGGGCGGCTAACTCAGTTAAATAGTTCCGTTAAATAATCGCGTGGCGCACCCGTGCAGACACCCACTCGGACACTAGCACGGTGGCGAAAATCATGATAAAAATGACGCTGACCTGATCCCAGGCGAGGCTGTTAATCGAGGCATTCAACTGCAGACCTATACCGCCGGCACCGACCAAGCCCAACACCGTCGATTCACGAATATTAATGTCCCAGCGGTAGACGCTAATCCCCGCAAACGCAGGCATCACCTGGGGCAGCACCCCGTAGTTCATCACCTGTAGCCGGCTTGCGCCGGTAGCGCTAATCGCCTCAACGGGGGTGGGATGGATCTCTTCAATCGCTTCGTAAAGCAGCTTGCCCACAAAGCCTATGGAGCGCAGAGCAATGGCGATAATCCCCGCCAGCACGCCGGGGCCGAGGATAGTCACCAGCAGCATCGCCCAAATCAGCGAGTTAATGGACCGCGATGAAACGATCACCATCAGCGCCAAGCTGCGCACCAGCGGATGTGGCGTCGTGTTACGGGCGGCTAAAAAAGCCACCGGAAACGCCATCATAATCCCTAACGCGGTGCCCAACGTGGCGATATTGATAGTGTCCCACATGGGCTTCCAGAGCACGTTGGCGTAGCTCCACTCAGGAGGCGTCATGCGGCCAATCAGATCCGCCCCCTGGCGACCGGCATCTTCCACAAACACCCACATGGTGTTGTCGGAAATCATCTTCCAGCAAAGCAGAAACAGGCTAACGCCCGCCAGCCAAGCCAGGTACTGCAACCATTGAGCGCGGGTGGTGCGCCGCCGCCAAACCGGCTGACCCTGAGAGATCGTAGATACGGGCATAACAGTTCTCCAGAATTACGAGGCCAGGCTTACTGGGTCCAACGGCGAACATGGCTTGAGCTGTACTCGCACAGCAGCACGATGGCGATGATGATCAGCAGAATCGCCGCGGATGTGTCGTACTCATAGCGGCTCAGCGAGGTGTTCAGCGTGGCGCCGATACCGCCTGCTCCCACAATGCCAATCACCGAGGACTCGCGGAAATTGATATCCAGACGGTACATGGAAAGCCCAATCAAACGCGGCATTACCTGGGGCTGCACAGCGTGATTCATGGTCTGCCACCAACTGGCGCCCGTGGCGCGTACCGCTTCTACCTGACGCCAATCCAAGTCTTCAATGTCTTCCGCCAGCAGCTTGGCCATAAAGCCAATCGTCGCGAAGGCCAAGGTAATCATGCCCGCAAAGGGCCCAAAGCCGAACATCACCACAAACAGAATCGCAATGATGATCTCTTGAAACGTGCGCGAAACGGCGATGATCGCGCGACACACAAAGTAGATCGGTAGTGGTGAGATATTGCGCGCGGCCCCTAAGCCCACGGGGATCGCCAGCAGCACACCCAGTACCGTGGAGGTGAGCGTCATGGTCAAGCTTTCCAGCAGGCCCGCGACAATATCGTCGTAGCGGCTGGCAAAGTCAGGCCGCATAAAGGCGCCTAAAAAATTAACCGCCCGGCCCGCGCCTTCCGCTACCCGGTCCCAGTTCACCTCTACCGAAGCAAGCGCTAAAAACAGATACACCACGGCGCCGATGGCAAGCCCCCAGCGTAAGCGTGGGTTTTCAATCATTGGCAGCCGCCGCCACTGGCCGCGCTGCGCCGCCTGCTGGCGTGCCTGCTCGCTCATCGTGCCGCTCCCGCTTCAATTGATGACGTCACCCGTGCGTAAGGAGGATTAATGGGAGCACTGTGAGTAGCCTTATCACCGCTGACGTTATCGTCCATTGGCTCAGGCGTGGCGTCCCAATCCTCTTCACCGTAGATCGTGGTGAGGATCTCGCTGGTGAGTTCGCTGGGAAGGCCATCAAAGACGATTTCACCCGCCCGCAGGCCGACAATGCGGTCAGCAAACTGTTGGGCCAGCGCTACATCGTGAATATTGATGATCGCCGCCAGTTCGCGCTCGGCGCATAGCTCGCGAATCAAGCGCATGATTTGGCGTGACGTTTTTGGGTCAAGGCTGGCGGTGGGCTCGTCCACCAGCAACAGCTTAGGGCTTTGCAGTAGCGCCCTGGCGATACCCACCCGCTGCCGCTGACCGCCTGAGAGGGCATCGGCACGCTTATCAATGGCATGGGTCAGCCCTACCCGCTCAAGCAGCCTAAACGCTTCGACCACGGCCTCCTGTGGGTAGCGGCGCAGGAAGCTGCGCCAAAAGCCCACGTAACCAAGCTGGCCCGAGAGCACGTTCTCCATCACGGTTAGGCGGTCTACCAGCGCATACTCTTGGAAAATCATTCCCATGGAGCGCCGGGCGTGACGCAGCTTATGCCCTGAGAGCTTGGTGATTTCGGTATCTTCAAGGCGAATGCTGCCCTGGGTGGGTTCAACCAGCCGGTTCACACAGCGAATCAGCGTGCTTTTACCCGCGCCGGAGGGCCCAATCAGCGCCATCACCTGGCCCTTGGGCAACGTGAGTTCGATATCCGTCAGCGCTCGATCCCCGGTGGGGTAGCGCTTGCCTACGCCACTAAGTGTCAACATCGTTCTACCTCGTATGTATAGCGAAACGGCCAGAAGGTAAGCCCTCCTGGCCGAATAACGGCTGATAATCGATTGGTTAATCGCAGTCGTAGGTCACGCCATTGGCATCGGCAATCGTGCGAATCACCGACCAGTTGTCCTCGTAGGTAATCGGGATAAACTGCGATTCGCCGGAGTTGGCGAACTCTTCCTCTAGCGCCGTGCCTTCCCAGTCGTAGCTGAAGAAGGCGTCTTGGATCGTTTCGGCCAGCTCAGGGTCGAGGTTGTGCGCCAGCCCGTAAGCGGTGGTCGGGAAGGTATCGGAGGTGTAGATCACCTCGTAATCGTCCTCTTGAATAACATCCCGCGCCAGCATACGGCGGGCCACGGAGTTAGCAATCGCCGCCGCGTCGTAGTCTTCGTTGACCACGCCTAGAATGGAGTTGTCGTGGGAGCCGGAGAACGCTGTCTCGAAGTCTTCGCCCGCTTCCATGCCGTACTCTGAACGCAGCAGCGCGGAAGGCGCGCGGAAGCCAGAATTGGAGGTCTCGGAGGTAAACGCTAACTGGCGACCTTCCAGGTCTTCAACGGTTTCAATGCCGCTGCCGGGGTAGGTGATGATCTCCATTTCGTAGCCAAAGCTGCCATCTTCGGCGGCCATCATGGCAAAGGGACGGAAGCCACCGCAGTTAACCGCTACCGGTACGCCGCCGGTATTAAAACCAGCAACGTGTAGACGGCCAGCGCGCAGCGCTTCTTGCTGGGCAGCGTTGGACTGCACCGGGAAAAACTGTACGTTTTTGCCGGTCGCTTCGCTCAGATGGTCAAGAAAGTCTGACCAGACATCGGCATAAACTGCGGGGTCTTCTACCGGCGTATAAGCAAATACTAACGTGTCCGGGTCTACCCGCTCAGATTCATCGCTGGGCACATCGGCGACCATGTCGCCGTCGTTGTCCACATAGCGCGAGGACAGGTCCGCAGAGGCGTTCACCGCAGCCAAGGCAAAAGCAC
The DNA here is from genome assembly GCF_033052795.2 of Halovibrio sp. HP20-59. Taxonomy (NCBI): domain Bacteria; kingdom Pseudomonadati; phylum Pseudomonadota; class Gammaproteobacteria; order Oceanospirillales; family Halomonadaceae; genus Halovibrio; species Halovibrio sp. HP20-59. The sequence continues at coordinate 86,058 of NZ_JAWJUW020000014.1, read as the reverse complement.
CCGCAACGGCGGCACTGATCAGGGTCCGCGGAAGCGAAAGAGACGTCAGAGATAGAAACTGCATTGGGTCACCTGAGGCGTTGTTAGAAGGTAACAACATCCTGACGACTTCAGATGACAACGCCGAGACACTCTCATGACCGCTGGGTGACGTCTTTATGAAGGTTGAGTGACGGAGTGCGCGTCACCTTGCCCTAAGCCGGGGGCTGAACAGCCGCTGCGACGATCCACAAACAAACTGTTGCCAGGCATTTTTTTAGCTTGGTGTTTCAATTCAGAAAGTTCGCCTGCGATATCCAGCGATTGACAGCTGGTGGTATCAGGGATGGGCTTCACCGCAATTGAGACGCTAACAAAAGGGAAAAACGTCCGTCTATTTTGTCGGTTTTCGACGTTAATCCCACCCTGAAGGCGGTCAGCCTCTTCATAGAAGCCCGGCGCCATGATTTCGAATGAGTGCAAAATTTGCTGACAAACACTTTCCCAATGCTCAAGCGGCAGTAACATCATAAAATCATCGCCGCCAATATGGCCGATAAAGCCCCCGACGTTCTCTACCTGTGCTTGCAGCAGCCGCGATAGCGAAATAATGATGTGATCACCTCGGGCGTAGCCGTAGGCATCATTAAAGGCTTTAAAGTTATCTAAGTCCACGTAGGCGGCAGCAAAACCCTGCTCAGCGGCCACATAGGCGGCCAGGGTTTCATTAATCAGAATATTGCCCGGCAGGCCTGTCAGTGGGTTGGCATGCCTCGCTTGGCGCACCTGAATCGCGGTGATTTCACGCAACAAGTCAACGATATTGCCCATCCCCAGGTAGTCACCGGTAGCGTTAACGATGACAAAATCCTCCTGCTCAATATCCCGGCTATCGGTCAACTGCTGACTCAACACCTCCAAGGGGGTATCCGCTTCGGCCACCAGCATGCGTGCATCGGCCACGTCTAGCACGCGGCGTTTGGCATACAGGGCGTGGCTATAGGGGTTGGTAAACAGGGTTAAAAACGCATTGCGCACCACCGCCACAGGCTTACCCTGCTCCAGCACGGCCACGCAGCGCAAGCTAGGCTGTTGACGAAATTGCTCGGAGATAGACGGCACTGAACAGTTCGTTGTGATGGCGTCGATAGTGCGCAAAATAGAGCGCGCAGTGCGGCCAGCGGGGCTTTTTAACTGGGTGGCAGGCAGCAGCATATCGAGCTGCAAAGGCGGCTGGTGGCTGGGACGGGCAAAATAGAAGCCTTGTAGCAGCGCAAGCCCGCGGTCGAGTTCCCACAGGCAAAGGTGCTCAGCGGCTGTTTCTATGCCTTCGGCGATCACTTGGCAGTCCAGGCTACGCGCCACATCGAGAATCGAGCGCAGGAACTCTCGCTTGGCAGGATCCTGGTCGATGCCGGAAATAAAGTGCCGGTCGAGCTTAACGAAATCGGGGCGCAGCTCCGACCAGTGGCGAAGACTTGAATGCCCTGCACCGAGATCATCCAGCGCCACCTGAAAGCCCATTGTGCGGTAGTGATCCACCGCTTGGCGCATCAGCTCATAGTCATGGATCGGCACGTGCTCGGTAAGCTCAATCACCACCCGCTCAGGGGGTAGCCCACTGTCGCGGATAAAACCTAGCGTTAGCCCCTCGCGAAAATCACGCTCGACGATGGTCAGCGGCATCACGTTCAGAAACAGTAGGCCGGGCAAATCCAGCGCGGCAAAGCGGTTAATGGCCAGCCGGCGGCAGAGTAGATCTAACTCGACTAGCTTCCCGGCCTGGGTGGCGACTTCAAACAGCCGTAGCGGAGAGTGCAGCGGCGAGGTTTTAGGCCCTCGAATCAGTGCCTCGTAACCATAAATCGCTTGCTGGTTAGCATCTACGATGGGCTGAAACAGTACATACAGCTCTTCTGCCGCAATAATTTTGTTCAGCCACTGTGCTTCTTGTGCGGTCATTTACCTACAACCCTATTTTGCCACCCAATGCAGCGGTGGTGCCAATGATGTACCACCGTCCCTGGGGTTGTTGCTAAATTACCAGCCTGCGACTTTTTTATGACGCTATCATGACAATACCTGCATAGACAGGTGCTTATACTCCCCCTCTTAGAAGCAAGGGGGAGATTATTTGACGCTACGTTTATAGACCGAAAGGGTAGGCGTCCGGCACCCCGTCAAGCGTTTTACTCTCCAGTGGGGTCACGGCACGGGTTTGGTCAATCCACACGTACTCGTCAAACTGATCCGCCAAGCGCGCCTTAAAGTAGTGACTCGCCCGCTCGGTTTCGGGGCGGTAAATCACGCCGATGGCCCTCTCTAGATAGGTTTCGTGCATACGTTTATCCAGTTCCCGCGACGCCGGATGACGCAGGGGCAATAGACAGGCAGGCATCCCTGCGTCGTGGAAAAGCCGCTCCCAGCTATCGTGCAGAGAAGGCCTTACCTGCTTGACCTCCATCGGCTCGTCCCAGTTAGAGGCGGCAGCTACCGTGCCACTGTGGGTGCCAAAACCAATCAAGTAGGCATCATCGCCGTAGGCCTCACGACACAGCTGACCCACGTTATGTTGGCCACGCGCACTCATATCGGTGGCGCTGGCATCGCCGATATGGGAGTTGTGTTCCCAGATCACTGCCTTGGTGCTGCGGCTCCCATGGCTAAGCAGGCTATCAAGGGTATCGAACATGTGCTGATCACGCAGGTTCCAGGAATCGCTGTATCCGCTGTACATACTGCGATAGTAACGCTCGGCATTGGCGATAAGTCGCGCGTTGTGTACGGCGTCCATAAAACGCTCTCCATCCTGCTGAGCGTACTCCATACGCTTATTGATCAACGCCACCAAAATGGCCACCACGTCTTCCTCACACTCGCGATAGCGCCCGGCGGCGGCCGCACGGCCATAGGTAGCGGGATCGGATTGCCACGGAGTAAGACAGCCATAGCGTTCCCGGGCTGTCGCTGCCGCCTGAGGATCCACCTCATCAAGGTAATCAAGCACGGCGCTAATTGAGGTAAACAGGCTATAAAGATCCAGGCCGTAAAAAGCAACGCGCTTTTCGGGGTCATGGATGCTCGCGTTATGTTCACGCAGCCAGTCAACAAAGCTGCGCACTTCTTCATTCCGCCACATCCAGGTGGGAAAACGAGCAAAAGCTGTCCACTCCGCTGGCGGCGTTGCCAGGTGGCGCACGTAGTGATCGATTCGGCTGGCATCGGGCCAGTCGGCCTCCACTGCGACAAAGTCGAAGCCCTTCTTCTCAATAAGCGCTCGGGTAATACGGGCACGAAAACGGTAAAACTCAGACGTGCCGTGGGACGCTTCGCCAATCAGCACCACGCGTGAATCGCCGATGCGTTCCAGCAGACGATCAATATTGCCCTCATCAATATCGTCGATGGGATCGGCGGCCTCGGCTATCAACTCACTGGTACGCATCGAGCTCGCCCCGCGAGAAGGACGTTGTGTGACTGCTCTGGCGACAGGGGCACGCTTGTCGGCGTGCTGGCCGTGGCGATCTTCCCAGCCAGCCTCGCCCACCAACGGCACAAAGCGCACCTCGGTCAGGTGCTCTTCGCGAAATTCGTGCTCCGACACCCGGGTCACACGAATCAGCGCTTGCTCAGTTTGGCTGGCGCTGATGGGAATAACCAAGCGTCCGCCAATCGCCAACTGCTGTTTGAGCGACTCAGGCACCTCAGGCCCACCGGCGGCCACGATAATGGCATCATAGGGCGCCTGGGCAGGCCAGCCCAGTGTGCCATCGCCATGCACCACCTCAACATTGTCATAGCCAAGCGAGCCGAGCACCTCGCGAGCACTGTCAGCCAGGGTTTCATAACGCTCAATAGTCACCACATGATCGCCGATTTCGCCCAATACCGCAGCGGCGTAACCTGATCCGGTGCCTACCTCCAGCAGATTCCCTCCCCCAGTGAGCTGCAGCGCGTCCACCATGTAAGCCACGATGTATGGCTGGGAAATGGTTTGCTGCTCGTTAATCGGCAAGGGCGAGTCCTCATAGGCGAACTCACGCATAGAGGGAGAAAGAAAGGCTTCTCGGGGCACCTTCCCCATGGCGTTAAGCACCACCGATGAGGTGATACCTCGTTGGGCGATGTGGCGCGTCACCATCGCCTTACGACGCTGTGTATAAGTGTGCTGTTCGCGCTCCTTTGCCATAGCTTCGCCCTCTTGACACTGCTGAAAAACAAGGGTGTGTTAAACCTGAATGAATTGCCTGCTTTTGATCCTTGCTATTAGCGTAGTACACCCAGGCGGGGCAATTGCAAAACGGAGAGTGCAATCGAAAAGGACGTTAACCGTAAAACAAACTCAAAGCCGTCAAGCGCCAAGAAAGGCCCCCTGAAAGGGGTAAGTGAGCCTAACGCGGCGGTAGGTCGTCAGGCGGAGGAAAGACCACCTCGCTACCGTCGGCGTCGAGCTGGCGGATATCCGTAGGATGGCCTTTTTCATCCAGCGTCACTAAGCCAATGCCGCTGGCGTTCCATAACCGCTCGCCGGCGCTGGCACGGTCAGGGTCGCGGGGGTGAATGCTCAACTGGCGGCGCTTGGTAAACCAGTTTAAGGGCGACCACGGCGCGTAAAGCCAGCGGTTAAGGCGATCAAAGGTATTGAGCAGGTTTTTGGGAAAGGTGTTTTTGATCCCGCTTGAGGTGATCTGCCACAGATGGGGAGAACCACGCTGATGGCGCACCACAATGTCGTAGACAAACGAGTAGTGCACATCTCCGGACAAAATCACATAGTTGCCCGGCGTTTTGGAGTGCCGCCAAATTTGCAGCAGTGTATTAGCAGCGCCGCGGTGCGCCATCCAGTTTTCGGCATCCACCATCAGTGGCTTACCGACCAGGGTAAACAGCTTTTGGATTCCCTCAATCAACTTGACGCCGAACATCGGCGCGGGGGAAATAATCACCGCGCTTTTAGCGCCCAGCAGCGCCTGCTGCATTTCCATCAGCGCTTCCCAATCCATGAGCCCTGAGGGACGTTTTGGGTTGCGTTCGCTGCGCCAACGGCGAGTGCGGGTATCCAGCACGATCAGTGCCGGGGTGCCGGGCACCTGAAACTCCCAACCCTGAAAACGCAGCAGTCGCTCAATCAACCCATCCTGCTCAGCGCAGGCCAGCGGTTGGTCGCCATTACCCAGCAGGGTCGAGGCATGATGGACTAACGCGTTCAATTTATCCGGATCGTTACCCCAGGCTTGGCAGAGCAGATAGGCTACCAAAGCGTTACCAATAATACGCTTAGAGAACGGGTGGCCGTAGGCGGCACGCTCCCAGTCAGCGGTTAGGTTCCAGTCGTCGGTAACGTCGTGGTCATCGAAGATCATCAGGCTGGGCAGGTGCGCCATTACTCGAGCGCATTGGGGCAAGCCTTCAGCGAAAGTATCGATTACCGCCTGCTCCTGACGATAGAGTACGGCATCTTTTTCAGCCAAGGCAGGCGCTTCAGGGGCAATCACTTGCCAGGGCACCGGCGACCACACCAGACAGTACATGGCGAGCATTTCGGACAGCGTCATCAAATGGTTATGGGCGTTCGCCGAGGTAAACACCGGCTTTTTAACACCACCAAAAAAGCGTTCGCGCAGCGCCGCGTTGCTGGTCACATCCGGCAGTAGCGACCCTCGCCGGTAGTAGCTATCCGGGGAGCGGTAGAGTGCCTGGCTATCGTCAACAGTCGCGCCTTCCAGCCACTCATCCACCAGCCCAAGCCGCTCAATCAACGCGTGCACGGCGCGCAGCATCGGCCCAGCTACATCGTCGGCGTACACCTGGTCGCCGGTCATCAGCAGCCAGGCGGGCCATTCGGTGGGCGCTGACTGCTGCTCAGCCAGCCAACTGTCGGCGCGTACCAGGCCATCGGCGCTGTCGTGGTGGGGCTTGCGGCAGGAACCGTGCATTAAACGGTGATGGCGCGATGCAATCACAAAGGCAGGATAAGCAGTGCCATCATAGCAGAGCCAAGGCGCCCACTCGGGCAGCGAGCGCCACTCGCCCTGCGCTGTTTCTACCTGCAGGTCGTACTCAATGCGCTCATCAAAGGGCAGCGCTGACTCAAGCTCACAATTGCCAAGCTCGCAATCGATTAGGTAGATAAAAGCCCGCCGACCGATGGGAATACACTGCTGGTGATGCGCTAAGCCGATTGACTGGCTGTCGGCGTGCCCAGGGCGCAGCACCAAGGTCATGTTCAGTGGCCGAGTGGCGACGAGCCACAGTACCAGCCGTGTAGTGCTGATGCGTCTTAACAGGGGGCCGGCGACTATATCAGGCAACGTATCGGTGCGATTCATTCAGTGCGGTCTCCATTGGTTATGCACGACGATTACGCGCTATCACAGGCAGTGCCACCACTACACTTTCACTCACGACCAAACTGCATACGCACTCATGCGCCGCTCAAGCACGCGCCAGGGCTGAACTCACTGGTAAAAATCTTGCTCTTATCTGGCGATAGCGTTTGCGGTGCTCGTCAGGCATTTAAGTCAGGTTGCTTGACGTCAAGCCGCGCAGCGGACTCCCAATGGGGGAGCCCGCTGCGGTTGAGGCGGTAGGTTAACATGATGAACGTTCTATCGGCTGTCCTGGCAATTGCCCCGCACCGTGATTGCTTCGGCAATTCGCTCAATGCCCTGGCGATAGGCGCTTTGGCGGTAGGTAATGCCCTCGGCTTTTGCGCGCGCTAGCACCTTGCTGGTTTCTTCGCTAAGCAGGGTGTCCAAACGCTCATTAACCTGTACTTCGCTCCATTTCTCACCGGCTCGGTTTTGCAGCCACTCAAAATAGCTAACGATGACCCCGCCCGTGTTGGCAAGTACGTCGGGCAGCACCGGTACGTTGTGCTGGGCAAGGACCTCATCGGCCTCGCTGGTCAGTGGACCATTGGCGATTTCTAAGATGGCGCTGGCGTTTACCTGGCCCACATTGTCGCCATGAATTTGATTTTCCAACGCTGCCAGCGCTAATACATCAACCTTCAACGCTAGCAGCTCGGCACCCGCCATCGCGTCACCCGCATCGCTATCAGTCACTTTCCCGCTGTTTGATTTGGCCTGCTTAACCGCTTCAATATCCAGCCCGTCAGCGTTACAAAGCGCACCGCTAGAATCAGATACCGCCACCACTCGGTAGCCTTGGTCGCTGGCTAAACGGGCAAAATGATAAGCCGCGTTGCCAAATCCCTGCACCGCTACGGTGGTCTTTTCGGGTTTTCGCCCTGCGCGCTCTGCCCACAAATCGAGCACCTGTAGCGCGCCCCGCCCGGTGGCGGCAACCCGCCCTGGCGAGCCGCCTAGGGAAATCGGTTTACCGGTAATCGCCGCGGGCGCTTTAGCGCGGGTGATTTGTTCATATTCATCGATCATCCAGCCCATCACCGTGGCATCGGTATTAACGTCTGGCGCGGGGATGTCGCGGTCGGGGCCCATAATGTCGGCAATGCCGCGAATATAGCCCCGCGCCAGACGCTCGCGCTCAAGCGACGACAGCGCCTTGGCATCCACCTGGACACCGCCTTTACCGCCACCAAAGGGCAAGCCGACAACCGCGCACTTCACGGCCATCCAAAAGCTTAGCGTGGTGACTTCATGCTGATTAACATTGGGATGAAAGCGTACGCCGCCTTTGGCTGGCCCCAGGCTGGTATCGTATTGTACTCGCCATGCAGGAAAGGCTTTTAGGCGCCCATCGTCCATCCGTACGGGAATGCTCACCTGCAGCGAAAGGCTGGGCTGCATCAGCCGCGCTTGGGCGTCAGGGTGAATATCGAGCACTTTGAACACATCTTCAAGCCGCGAACGGGCATCCTCAAACAGCGCCGCGCCGGTTTCCGGTGTCAGCGCCTGCGTTGCCGTTTTTTCTATTGGCTTTTGCGCCACCTGGGGTATCTTCGTTTTGGTATTGCCCATTCAACACGCTCCTTTGCCTTGGCCTAAGCAGGACTTTAAGGCATTAACCTTATAACGTGTGTAAAGCGTAGCAGTTAGCCGCCGACGCAGGGTGGCGACCTTATCAACATGCACAGGAGAAGGCCGTGCCGGATGAAGGCGTGTATGGCGAACGAGAGGCGGAAACACTGGCGACAGCGGGGCTAGGCAATTCAGTACTGCGTGACTTGGCTTGGCTGGCGACAACACCTGACCTGATAACGCTGCCGCCGCCCATTCCTTGTGGCGGGCGCCCCTCGCTTCAAGAATTGGGCTTACAGGGCACGCTATTAACCTGGCTGCGTCAACTTGGCCCACCACCGTTAGCCGCTCTCAACGGCCACCGCAACACGCGTATGGGTCATTACCATGAACGCCTATGGCACACGCTGTTAGACCATGCGCCGAATACGCGGTTATTAGCCAGTAATGTGCGCATTGCGCGCCAACGTAACACCCTGGGCGAGCTGGACATGCTCTATCGTACCCGTTGCAATCCAGCGCCGGTGCATTTGGAAGTGGCGATTAAATTCTACTTGGGGTTGCCCGATGGGCCAGGCACACCGACCAGCCAAAGCCGCTGGATTGGCCCCGGCGGACTGGACAGCCTAGCGATTAAAAGCGCTCACCTGCGCCGCCATCAGCTACCGCTTTCCACCACCGCGCTGGCGATGAAAACGCTGACCCATTGGCTTGCCCCGCGGGATATTGGCACTACTGATGTTAATTTAGCTGATCAGCTAACCCAGCGCCTGGCGATGCCCGGCGTGCTTTACTACCCCTGGCACGCGGTGCTGCCAGCGCCGGAAGGCGCGACGCCAGACCATCGTCGAGGAAGGTGGTGCTATGTCAGCGACTGGCCTGCCCTGGCGTCTTGCTTTTCCGAACGCCCCAGGGTGGCGTGGCTAGCCAAACCCCATTGGTTAGCGCCCCCGCCGCGTGACGCTTTTCGCCCGCTAGCGGAGCAGCTGCCCGCCGTGATAGATAGGGTAAAAACGTGGCAATCAGCGCAACAAATCATGCTGTATTTCGCCGATGAACAAAACGATGCAAAGGGCGGCACACAGAGCTATAAAAAAGGTTATGAACGGCTTTTCTTGGTGCCCGACCAATGGCCACGCCAGGTGCCCCTGCCTCCCATAGAAGGCTAAACAGGGCTCTGTTAACGGCGGCGGTGGTTACACCACGACCAAGTTATCGCGGTGAATCAGTTCGTGGGCTTCCACGTAGCCGAGGATAGCTTCAATCTGGTGGCTAGGCTGACCTGCCAATTGGCGTGCTTCATCGGCGCCGTAATTCACCAAGCCTTTGGCCACGGAAGCGCCCTGCTCATCCACACACACCACCATATCGCCGCGCTTAAAACTGCCCTGGACGTCACGCACACCGACCGCCAACAGGCTAGAGCCTTTATCGCGCAGTACTTTAACCGCGCCAGCATCCAGCACCAGTGTACCGCGCACTTGCAGCTGCCCCGCCAACCAGCGTTTGCGCGCCGCCATGGGCACTTGGTCAGGACGCAGCAGGGTGCCGAGCGCCTCTCCTGACATTATCCGGTTGATGACGTCAGGCTGACGGCCGCTAGCAATCACCGTGACCGCCCCAGAACGCGCCGCCAACTGTGCCGCGCGGACCTTAGTGGTCATACCGCCCCGCCCCAGTGCTCCACCACTGCCTGCGACAGCGACAAAGCGCGGGTCGTCGGCGCGCCCTTCGGCAATCATCTGCGCATTGGGGTTGTGCCTTGGGTCGGCGTCAAACAGGCCTTCCTGGTCGGTCAAAAGTAGCAGCGCGTCCGCTTCCAATAGGTTAGCAACCAGCGCGCCCAGGGTGTCGTTGTCGCCAAAGCGAATCTCATCGGTGACCACGGTATCGTTTTCATTGATCACCGGTACCACGCGCATCTCTACCAGCGTGCGTAGTGCAGAGAGGGCATTGAGGTAGCGCTTGCGATTGGAAAGGTCGTCATGGGTCAGCAAAACCTGGGCGGTGAGCATATCGTGGCGGGCAAAGTGCTGCTCGTAGCACTGGGTCAGGCCATTTTGGCCTACCGCCGCAGCCGCCTGCAGTTCATGCACGGCGCTGGGGCGCACCTGCCAGCCAAGGCGCACCATGCCAGCCGCCACGGCGCCGGATGAAACCAGCACTACCTCAATCCCTTGCTGGTGCAAGGCGGCGATTTGGTCCACCCAGCGGCCAATGGCAGCTTCGTCCAGACCGCGGCCATCGTTAGTGAGTAGCGCACTACCAATCTTCACCACGACCCGCCGCGCACGGCTGAGCGCGTTGCGCCCTAGGATTTGCTCGTTACTTTCCATGCGACCCACCTCAATCAGACGCCCATAAAAGGGGCCGCGCGAACGCAGCCCCTTTTTAGCTTACTACTGAATGCACCCACTCAATACCACTAAGGGGCGTATTCAACTTCAACGTCGTAATCATCGTCGTCGAAGTCTTCGTCATCTTCATCGTCACGCTTACGCCGACGGCCCAGGCGCGCTTCAGTACGCGCGACCGACTCTTCTTCCATGCGGCGGCGCATTTCTTCTTCGCGGGCCAACGCCTCTTCATCTTCATGCTCGAGACGACGCTGCTCGGTTAACCAGCGGTAAGCCGCCTGCACCAGCTTGTCGGTGCCGTCGCTGCTGATCGCCGAAATACGGAACACCGGGCCTTCCCAGTTCAGCGCCTGAATAATCTTCTGGGCGCGCTCTTCACGCTCATCTTCCGGCAGAAGGTCAAACTTGTTCAGCACCAGCCAGCGCGGGCGCTCGGAAAGCGCCGGCGAGAACTGCCCTAACTCGTGAACAATCGCCTTGGCCGCTTCAACCGGGTCGGACTCATCAAACGGCGCAACATCCACCACGTGGAACAATAATCGCGTGCGGGTTAGGTGCTTCAAAAAGCGCAGCCCTAAACCGGCGCCATCAGAAGCGCCTTCGATCAACCCCGGCACGTCAGCCATCACGAAGTGCTCGTGCATACCCAGCTTTACCACGCCCAGGTTGGGCACTAAGGTCGTAAACGGGTAGTTGGCAACTTTAGGCTTGGCGGCAGACACCGAGCGAATCAGCGTTGATTTACCCGCGTTGGGCATACCCAGCAGGCCAACATCAGCCATGACCTTCATTTCCAAACGCAGGTTGCGGCGGTCGCCTTCGGTGCCGGTCGTGGTACGACGCGGCGCACGGTTGGTGGAAGACTTAAAATGGATATTACCCAAGCCCCGCCGACCACCTTGGCCTACCAGCACCACCTGACCGATCTCGGTGACATCGGCAATGACTTCCAAGGTATCTTCATCGATCACCGTGGTGCCCACCGGCACTTTAACGTGCAGATCGTCACCCGCTTTACCGCTCATTTGACGGCCCATGCCACCCTGGCCGTTTTGAGCTTTATAGAAGCGCTGGAACTTGAAATCGATCAGCGTGTTAAGCGCATCATCACCGATTAAGTAAACGCTACCCCCATGACCGCCATCGCCCCCATCGGGACCGCCTTTGGGCACGTATTTTTCGCGGCGAAAGCTCAGACAGCCATTGCCGCCATTGCCTGCCTCAACAATAATCGAGGCTTCATCGAGGAACTGCATTGGATTCTCCCGGCCGCTTCCGCCGCCCTAAATATGCAACACTTTTGCTACTATCGCCTTTGCTCACTATCGTAGTGAAAAACCTAAATAATCAAAAACCATAGCAGGAAAAGAGATTTGACCGACAAAAAAGCCCCGCCATAGCGGGGCTTTTCTTCTCATAGCTTGTCGCAATGTTTGCTTGCGATTGTTTTGCAACAATCATCTTGCGACGACGAGCTTGCAGCTACGAGTGCAGCGTTAGCCGTTTAGGCAGATACGATGCTAACGAACTTGCGGTTTTTCGGACCTTTGGTCTCAAACTTCACAAAACCATCGCTCAGCGCGAACAGTGTGTGGTCACGGCCTAAACCTACGCCAGTGCCCGCATGGAAGCGCGTGCCACGCTGACGTACGATGATGTTACCCGCCGTTGCCGATTGGCCACCGAAGAGTTTCACACCTAAGCGTTTGGACTCGGAATCGCGACCGTTACGCGTGGAGCCGGCTGCCTTTTTATGTGCCATTGCAAAATCCTCCTTAAGGGAATTGACCGCTTACGCAGAAATTCCGGTAATTTTGACTTCAGTGAACCACTGGCGGTGGCCCTGACGCTTCATGCTGTGCTTACGACGACGGAACTTGATGATAGTCACTTTATCGCCACGGCCGTGGGAAACCACTTCGGCAGAGACTTTAGCACCACTAAGCATCGGCGCACCGATGTTGAAGTCATCGCCGTCTGCAACCATCAGCACTTCGTCAAACTCGATCGTTTCGCCGGTGGCGACTTCGATTTTCTCAAGCTTGAGCGTTTGACCTTCTTGAACGCGGTACTGTTTGCCACCGCTTTTAATAACTGCGTACATGTCGCTCTCCGGACTTGTCGTTAATGCCGCTTTCGGCAGCGCTCATCGCCTTACGCTCTTATCGACCTGCTGCGAGTGGCGCCCCTTTTGGCAGCCATCTGACAGGGAGCATGATGAGTGGGCCGCGGATTATAACGACAATCGTCTTGTACCACAAGACTACAAGCATTTACCAATGACAGCTATCTGACACCGACAGCGTGGTAACCGCAGCACGTATCTTGACGCCTAACAGACAGCCCCATAGCATGACATCAACTATAAGGCGGCTCTTACCGCCTCCATCTGCCGCGATGAACGGATTCCATGACCGCCAACGTCTTCTCAACCCAGCCTGACAGCCCAACGCCCTCACCGCTGCACGCCGTGGTGGCCGATGACTTCGCCGCCGTCAACCGGACAATTGTCGAGCAGCTTAACTCTAAAGTGCCGTTGGTCGAAACCATTGGCCAGTACATTACCGACAGTGGCGGCAAGCGCCTGCGGCCTTTATTAGCCCTTTTAGCAGCCCGCTCCCTTCACTACACCGGCGACAAACATATACCGCTGGCAACGCTGATTGAGTTTATGCACACCTCCACGCTGCTGCACGATGACGTGGTGGATGAGTCGCACATGCGCCGGGGTAAAAAAACCGCTAACGACGCCTGGGGCAATGCGCCTTCGGTGCTAGTTGGCGACTTTCTTTACGCTCGCTCGTTTCAGATGATGGTTGACGTGGGTTCCATGCGCATTATGGCCATCCTTTCCAGCGCCACCTGCACCATCGCCGAAGGTGAAGTCCAGCAGTTGACCAATATCGGCAATCCCAGCATCTCGGAAGCGGACTACTTCGAGACAATCCTGGGCAAAACCGCCAAGCTGTTTGAAGCCGCCTCCCATAGTGGCGCGGTGCTAGCGGATGCAACGCCTGAACAAGAGCACGCGTTACAGTATTACGGCCGTTACCTCGGCTTAGCGTTTCAGTTGATCGACGACCTGCTCGACTACCAAGGCGACGCCAATGCCATGGGCAAAAATGTGGGCGACGATTTAGCCGAAGGCAAGCCGACGCTGCCGCTAATCTATGCAATGGAACAAGGCACGCCGGAACAGGCCAAGCTGATTCGCCAAGTAATTCGCGATGGCGGGCTTGAACAACTCGACGCCGTGCTGGAAATTATTTACGCCACCGGTGCGCTTGACTACACCCGCCAGCGCGCCGAAGAGATGGCCGATAAAGCGCTCTTGCAGCTTGAGCAGCTACCTGAAAGCCCCTACCGCGACAGCATGGCGCAATTAGCCCGCTTAGCGGTTGACAGACAAACATAAAAATTGCTTGATTAAACCAATGGGCAATATCTAGAACAGCTCAGGTGCCCAAAGCGCAAACTTTAACGCGTTCAGGCATCTAACTGAATATCGTTAATCAATCGCCACGGTCAGAGCATGTCCAAGAAACGGAACAAGCGTTCAGCGCGCAATAAAACGTCTCCCGCCGCTCTCTCGCCTGCTGAGCTGGAAAGCGCTGCCCAGGAAGCGATGCAGCGCAGCCGTTTTCGCGACGCCATTGGCCACTTCAAGGCGCTGATGAAAAAGGCACCGCAGGCAAAGTGGCGCGAGGGTCTTGCGCAGGCCTACGCTGGCCGGGCAGACGCGCTCGCCGAGAAAGGCATGCTCAAGGAAGCGCTGGTGATGTGGGAAAATCGTCACCAACTGGGCGCCGACGCCCCACTACACCCGGCACACACAGCGCTGCTGCTGCGGCTGGGTCACATCCAAGAGGCCGTCGATCTCTACAACCGGGCATCCGACAGCCTGCCGCCAAAGGCATTGGCGGGGGTGCGCAACCAGTTGGCGGCCTACTGTCTATGCATGGACACCCAGATCGTTGCAGGCTTGCCGCCAGAGGATCCGGTGGTGATTCACAGCAACGCGGCGCGAACGGCCTTGGCGGCCTATTGCGATGGCGATGACGAGACCCTGGAGCAAGCCCTGGCGGCCATTCCGTTCCGCTCGCCCTACCGCGACGGCGTCCACATCCTCAAGGCTTTGCAGTGCTTGCACAACCATTCGACCCAGGCGTCCGCCCTGCTGGCCAAAGTGTCTTCTGAATCAGCCTTTGCACCGCTGCGCCAGGCTGCCGAGCTGGCGCTGGCTCCAGAACACGAGCTGGCTCCCCGCCTAGCCGACGTCGACAAGGCCACGCGGGACCTCGCGCTGCCCTTACGCGGCTGGGATTCCCAGCGGCTGGCGCTGTTCGAAGAGGCACGCAAGTTGGGCGACGCGCCCTCCTCCAAAGTGCTACTGCATTTTATGTACCGTCACCGCAACCGACTGGGCGACGACTGGGTGCGCGGACGAGGGCGGCGCCTGCTGATCGACGAGGCACCACGGAGCCTAGACTGGCCGTTGGAAGCGGGGGATAGACCGCTGTCGGAAATAGACGTGGCGCAGATCAATGCCTGGCAGCTTGAACGTTACCATGGCGACGATTGGGGCACCTTTGATTCCTGGGAACGTCTCGCTCAGCTGCTGGAAATACCCGCCCCTCCAACGCCCGGCAGCGACCAGGCACTACGCATTGCCCTGGTGCTGCGCCGCTTCGATCAACACGCCGACATTCTGGCGCACGCCCGGCCACCTTCACCGACCGATAGCCTGGATCACGAAGTGGCCGAGCTGGTGGAAAAAAGCCTCGATCTGGATCCGGAGGAACCCCAGGCTTATCTTCGCCTGATTGGCTACTACCTGAGCGGCAAGCAGCTTAAAGACGCGCGGCGCCTGCTGGACCCCGCGCTGAAACGCTGGCCCCAGAATATCGCGATCTTGACGGCCGCCCTGGACACCGCTGTGGCGGGGGGCGCCTTCAAGAAAGCGGCCGGCTTTGCTCGCCGCATCCTCGCCATTGACCCGATCAACAAGACAGCCCGGGAACGCCTGGTCAAGGCCCACCTCGCCCATGCGCGCAAGCAACTGCGCAGTCAACGCCCGGATCTGGCCCGCCAGGAACTCGAACAGGCGCATAGCTGGGATTCAACCAATCGTTTCCGCGCCCAGCTGGATAGCGTCGATGCTCTGATTATCTACACCAACGATGCCCAAGCAGGCGTTTCGGCCTTAAAGGCCCTTAACCAGCGTCTTGGTGACAGTCTCAACAGCCGACTGACCGTTGCCCTGGAAGCCGCGGCGATGGGCATAAAGCCCCAGGCGCTATTCACCGATCTGGGCCTTGCCAAGCCCAAAGCCCGGGATCCGGACGACCTAAAGGCCTTTCTGGCCCAGCTAAGCGAGCGCCAGGACAGCGGGGACAAGCTGACGCCCGAGGTCAAGCGCTACTTCGAGAAGGCGTTGAAGGCTGCGGCGCGCTTGTTGCTGTCGTTCCAGGCCATGGAAAATGCCTGCGAGACCCTGCGTCGCTGTCGCTGGGACACGCCCCGGCAAGCCTTCGCCCAAGCGGCGCTCAAGCAATGGAAAAACGCCCCGGCATTCGCCTTTCATGCCTTCGAGTCAAAACATAAAGAGGCCCCGTGGAAAGCCAGTGAGGCGGAGATCCGGCGTCTGGAGCGAGCGCTGGACAAGGCCGACGAACAGGGCGACATGCGCAATACCCAGCGCATCATAGAGCTGCTCGACAGGCTGTTCCCCACCCCTTTCAGAGGCTCGCCTGTTCCGCCGACGCCCCCCTTCCCAGAGGAGGGAGAAGCACTCAACGCCTCGGTCTTGCCTATGCTTATCTCCATAGTGGGGCTGGACAAGGCCCTCGATATGATCGGGGCAGACAATGAGATGAAGCGTGAGCTCAAGCGGGTCGAGCGAAAACTGGGACGCCAGGGCATGCTTGAAGTGCTCAACGACATCATGAGCGACGAACCCGATGATGATCCTCCTCCCCCGTTGCCGAGGCCTAAACGACAATCGGCGCCCAAACGCCGGGCGAGGCGTAAGCGGGTTACCGGGGATGATGACACGGCCGCAGACGCTGATAATCCTTTTAATCAACCGGATCTGTTTTAATGAGCGACCCTTATCTGACGCTGGGGGTAACGCCAACGGCCACCGATGCCGATATTGAGGCGGCCTATCGCGCAGGCGTCAAGCGTTACCCTCCAGAGCACCACCCACAGCGGTTCGAAGCCCTACGCAGCGCCTATGAAACCTTGCGCACCCGTCACGACCGCCTCAGCTACGAACTGTTCGACACCACACCACCCACCCTGGGCGATATCCTCGACAAGGCCGCCCCTGTGGGCAAACCGCGCCGCCCTGGCCCAAGCCAGTTCGCCGCCCTGCTGCGGGGAGGATCGTGATGGACAGCGGCACCAAGGAACAGCTCGTGGAGCGCTTTCGCGCCTATTTAGACACCCGTGACACCCAACCCGCAGAGACTGCCGAACGCGAGGAAACCGACTCGCCGGATCTGTATACGCTGCTGGCCGAGCAGGCTGCGCTCAAAAACGAGGTAAAGCTCGAATCGCGACAAATCAAGGTCGCTCTCGACCAATTCCGGGATCTCTTCGACACTTTGCGCCAGACCAATACCCGCCTCGGCGAGGAACTCGAGCGCCAGCAACAAGAAACCCAACGACAGCAACGCGAGACCGAGCGCGACTTGTTGCTCGAACTCTTAGAACTGCGCGATCGCTTGCAGGCCGGCCGTGACCAAGCTCGCCGCTATCGGCCGGGGTTTCTCGCCCGCCGTGGCGGCGCGGGCACCTTCGTGGCGGGCATGGCCGACGGATCCGCCATGAACCTGGCGCGTCTGGATGACATCCTCATCCGGCGCGGCGTTTCCCCGCTATCCAGCGTGGGCCACCCCTTCGACCCGCACACCATGCATGCAAGCGACGTGGTTCGAGAGGCTGGTCAGGAAGAGGGCGAGGTGGTCAGCGAGCTCCGCACCGGTTACTTACAACACGACCATCTGCTACGTTCGGCTGAGGTTATCGTCAACAGATTAAAGTGAGGGAGTAGACCCTTGAGCGACAACATCATCGGTATCGACCTGGGCACCACCAACTCGGAAGTGGCTATCGTCCAAGATGGCAAGGTGCAGATCATCGCCGTGGAAGGCGACCGGCTGCTGCCGTCGGTGGTCGGCCTGACCAGCGACGGCACCTTGCTGGTGGGCCAGGTTGCGCGCAACCAGCATGCGCTCTACCCGGAACGCACCGTGCGCTCCATCAAGCGCCGCATGGGCGACGGTCAGAAGGTCGCCATGGGAGACAAGCACTACACGCCCCAGGAAATTTCCGCCCTTATTCTGCGCCGCCTCAAGCGTGCAGCCGAAGAGCACCTGGGCGAAGCCGTCAGCAAGGCGGTGATCACCGTACCGGCCTATTTTTCCGACGCCCAGCGGCAAGCTACCCGGGATGCGGGCGAGCTAGCCGACTTGGAGGTGGTACGCATTATCAACGAACCCACCGCCGCCGCCCTGGCCTACGAAGCGGGCCACGGCGAGGACAAGACCCTGCTGGTCTACGACCTGGGGGGCGGCACGTTCGACGTCTCGGTGGTGCGGCTAAGCCAAGAGGTTACCGAGGTGCTGGCCAGTCACGGCAACAACCACCTCGGCGGCGACGACTTCGATACCTGCATCGTCGAGTCGCTGGTGGCGCAGTTAATCTCACAGCACGGGACTGACCCAAGCCACGACCGCGCCGCCATGGCACGTCTGGGACGCGCCGCCGAAACGGCCAAGATTGCGCTCAGCGATGCGCCCTACGCCCGCATCGAAGAAGAGTATTTGCTTGAGCGCGATGGCCACCCTGTCCATCTATCCGTGGAGCTTGACCGCCACGACTACGAGGCGATGATCACCCCCTTTATCGACGAAACCCTTGAGGCCTTGCATATCGCCCTGGATGGCGCCAACCTCACCGTGGCCGATGTGGATGAAGTGCTGCTGGTAGGCGGCGCAACCCGCACGCCAGCGATTCAGCAGCGGCTTGAAGAGGTGCTAGGCATTGCCCCGCGCAGTGACGTGGATCCCGACCTATGCGTCGCCAGCGGGGCGGCGATCCAGGCCGCCGTCATCGCCGGCCACCCGGTAACGGCTAGCGTACTGGTGGACATCACGCCCTACACCTTCGGCACCAGCGCCTTGTCGGATCGCTTCGGCGAACCCTACCCCTACACATTCATCCCGCTGATCCGCAAGAACACACCCATTCCAGTCACCAAGAGCGAGACCTTCTACACCGTCATGGACGGCCAGACCACCATTGACGTCCAGGTCTATCAGGGCGAGGATCCCGATGCCCTCAACAACACCGAGATCGGCTCCTTCCGTATCGAAGGGCTCAGTGACGTGCCCGCCGGCAACGTGATCATCACGACCTTCTCGCTGGATCTGAACGGCATCCTGCAAGTCTCCTCCAAGGAGAAAAGTACCGGCCTGGAAAAGCGCATCACCATCGACAACGCTACCGCCCGCTTCGAGCAGGAGGAGCTTAGCGATGCACGGCAGCGGCTATCCTCCTTCATTGAGGGCGAGGCCGTCCCGGCGCAATCGGCACACCGCGGAGCGACCCAAGCCCAGGCTCTGATAGAGAAGGCCGAGCGGCTAATGGAAGACGCCACGCCGGAGGACAAGGAAGACCTGGTGGACAATATCGAAAGCGTCCGGGACGCCCTGGAAAGCGACGATGCTAACGCCCTGACCCTGGCCACCGACGAGCTCGCTGACCTGATCTTCTACCTGGAGTCGTGATGGAACGCTGCCCCCACTGTCGTGCTCGCTACCAGGGTGGCGAGCAGTGCCGCCGCTGCGGCATGGAACTAACCCGCCTGCTTGAGACCGAGCAGGCCGCCCAACGCCTTCAGATAGAGGCACTCGGCCACCTGAAGGCCGGGGCGGTGCCCGACGCCATCGCGGCTCTCAAGCAGTCCCAAGCCCTCTACCGCGATCCCTTTGTGGCGCTGCTGCTCGACTTCGCCCAATCGCAGGCTACAACGCTAGAAAATGCCGCTAGAGCTTGAAAAAACCCACACGGCTAAGTATCATCCACCTCCGTTGTTGGGCACAGATAAACACAGCCCGGCAACCTTCGGAATATAGCTCAGCTTGGTAGAGCGCTGCCTTCGGGAGGCAGAGGTCGTAGGTTCGAATCCTGCTATTCCGACCACTTTTCCCCGTATTTTCCCGCAATTCAGTAGCTTGCTGAACCCAGCTCGGCAGTATACTTACTTCGTGCAGCCTGTGGTACACGTTTTTGGTACACAGGTGGTACACATGCCCCCTCGCTATCTCGTCAAGCGCAACGACATCTATTACTTCAGAATTCGTGTGCCGCAGGACCTTTCCGCCTTTTTTCAGCAGCGTGAGATCAAGGTCTCTACCAAAACCAAAGATCCTTTGCTCGCTACGTCACGTGCCAGTATGATCGCCGCTTTTGTTTTCCTTCATCTGCATCAGCTGCGACAAGGGGCGCATAATGTGAACAGTCACGATAAAGATTTTGAAGACCGTGGGCGGCGGGGTTACACCAGCATCAAGATGGGTGACTACGAATTCACCAGCGACTTTGGCGACGACTCCGCAAAAGAGATGGAGCAGATCAAGCAGACCTTAGCACTACTCCAGCAGTCAGGACTGCTTAATAGCGCCACGCAGACCCCGTCGTTAGACACGGCTGATGTAGGCATTGCAACCGCATTCAGCTCACTCGGGTCAGGAAACTCCAACAGCGAGAAACTCATCTCCACCCTCTTTGATGAATACTTCTCTTACTGCACGGATAAGCGCAACCGTGGCTGGAGCGACGCGACGATTGCGGACTACCAAGACACGAAAGGCCTCTACATCGAGTACCTCGGCGTTGATAAGCCGCTACAGCAGATCACGCTAACAGAGCACACCAGCTTTCGTGATGCACTGATGAAGCTTCCCTCCAACCGGTCGAAAAAAGTCGATTTTAAGGGCAGGAGCGTTGCGCAGTTGCTGGGAATGAACGTGCCTAAAGAGCACCTCATGAGCCGGACGACCATCAATAACCACTTGACACGCCTGAACTCTTTCTATCGGTGGCTAAGCAACAAGCAGCTCACCAGCCTACCTAACCTCGACAAGCTGGGCGATAAGTCCGGTAAAAAGGCCAGCGAACTCCGTGCCGTGTTTAACAAAGCCGACTTGCACCGGATCTTCAGCGACGAAAAATTTACGCAGCACAACCACAAGCATGATTATTACTTCTGGATTCCCCTGCTTGCTCTCTATACCGGCTGCCGCCTACGCGAGCTATGTCAGCTAGCGCCGGAAGACGTCAAGATGGACGATGAAACCGATATCCTCTATCTGGACATCAACGACGAAACCTCCAGCGCTATGAAACAGCTCGGCTTCAAGAAGTCGCTGAAGACGACCACCAGTCGGCGCCATGTGCCCATTCACCCTCATTTGCTGCAGCTCGGTTTCCGTAATTTTGTCAACGAGGCGATTGAAAGCGGCAAAGCCACGTTATTCACCCTCAAACCGGGGACGGATGGCGATGCAGGTGTCTACGTCTCCAAGTGGTTCCAACGCTTCAGAAAACAGATCCGCTTGGAATCAACCGGCGCCAAGAAGGATTTTCATAGCTTCCGTCACACGTTTATCAATGCTCTAGAGGAGTGTGATGTCCATCCTGACGTCAATCGTGACATCGTCG
Source organism: Halovibrio sp. HP20-59 (assembly GCF_033052795.2). NCBI lineage: Bacteria > Pseudomonadati > Pseudomonadota > Gammaproteobacteria > Oceanospirillales > Halomonadaceae > Halovibrio > Halovibrio sp. HP20-59. The sequence continues at coordinate 65,048 of NZ_JAWJUW020000014.1, read as the reverse complement.
GTCACAGTCATGAAGACACAAATCGTAGCACTTACAGGAAATCGGCTGCGCTAAGAAAGCTCTATCACGCCATCTGTAAAATTGACTTCGGCGACGCTCTTAGCCGTGTGAAACACTATGAGAAAGTGGCGGTGTGGAAACACGATTGACGCATGATGGAGCACGTGGTGCTCCGCTTCGGCCCTCGCTCTACTATGGGGGGCCGAAAGCTACCGACACTCCCACCCCTAACACCGCAGCGTCTCCTACCTCTCCCCCCACCCTCCTAAGACCGCTTTCAGGCTAACTGTGCAATGGCAGCCTTATACCCCCTTCTCCGCTCACAGCGCCTTTTTACCCCCTTCTCACGCGCGCTTGCTCAGAATTTGCACCTCCCACTTATACCCCATATAACCTGCGACGTATTTCCTATTGGGTCTAATCAGCGCTACCCTGCTGCACGACAGCTAAGCACTGCGCAATGTGCGCAAGCAATAGGATTAGAGGGCGGTATGAACACCACGGAACAGCAATTTCTTAAGGAGCTGGATGACAAGCTCTGGAAGGCGGCGGACAAGCTCAGAGCCAATCTCGACGCGGCTAACTACAAGCACGTGGTACTGGGGCTGATCTTCCTGAAGTACGTCTCTGACGCCTTTGAGGAACGACAGCGTGAGCTACGCGAGCTGTTTCAGCAGGACAACGACGACAATATCTATTACCTGCCGCGTGAAGATTTTAACAGCGACGGCGAGTACCAACAGGCGCTGGAAGAAGAGCTTGAGGTTCTTGACTACTACCGCGAAGCCAACGTGTTCTGGGTGCCCAAGGAAGCTCGCTGGAACACGATCAAATCGAAGGTGGCGCTGCCTACCGGCTCCTTGCTGTGGCAGGACGCCAACGGCAATGACGTGAAGCTGCGCTCGGTGTCGTGGTTGATCGACAATGCGCTTGAGGCAATCGAGAGTTCCAACCCCAAGCTCAAAGGCATCTTGAACAGCATCAGCCGTTTTCAGGTCGAGGATGACAAGCTGATCGGTCTGATCAACTCGTTCTCCAACACCTCGTTCTCCACGCCTGAGTATGAGGGGCAAAAGCTCAGCCTGCAGAGCAAGGACATTCTTGGCCACGTCTACGAGTACTTCCTCGGGCAGTTCGCCTTGGCCGAAGGCAAACAGGGTGGGCAGTATTACACTCCGAAAAGCATAGTCTCGCTGATCGTGGAAATGCTGGAACCCTACAGCGGGCGAGTGTATGACCCGGCCATGGGCTCCGGGGGGTTTTTCGTATCCAATGACAAGTTCATTGAGGAGCATGCCAAGGAATGGCACTACGACGCTGCTGAGCAGCGCAAGCACATCTCGGTTTACGGGCAGGAGTCAAACCCCACCACGTGGCGTTTGGCGGCCATGAACATGGCCATTCGAGGGCTCGACTTCAACTTCGGCAACAAGAACGCTGATACCTTCCTCAACGACCAGCATCCCGACCTGCGCGCTGACTTTGTGATGGCCAACCCGCCGTTCAACATGAAGGACTGGTGGAGCGAATCGCTCGCTGACGATGCGCGCTGGAAGTACGGCACGCCACCTAAAGGCAACGCCAACTTCGCGTGGCTGCAGCACATGCTGTACCACCTTCGCCCAGCGGGCAGCATGGCACTGCTGCTCGCCAACGGCTCCATGAGCTCTAACACCAACAACGAAGGCGAAATTCGCAAGCGGCTGGTGGAAGAGGATCTGGTGGAGTGCATGGTTGCGCTACCGGGCCAGCTATTTACCAACACGCAAATCCCCGCGTGCATCTGGTTCCTGACCAAGGACAAGACCGGCGGGCTATCGCCCAACGGCGTGAAAAAGCGCTCGCGCAAGGGCGAAATACTGTTTATCGACGCTCGCCAACTGGGCTACATGAAGGATCGCGTACTGCGTGACTTCACCGCTGACGACATCGCTAAGATCGCGGACACCTTCCACGTATGGCAGCGCGAGGAAAACTACGAAGATGTCGCCGGGTTCTGTAAGTCCGCTACTCTCGCTGACCTCCAGAAGCACGACTTCGTGCTGACACCGGGGCGCTACGTGGGTGCGGAAGACGTGGAAGACGACGGAGTACCCTTCGCCGAAAAAATGGCAAGCCTGACCGAGCAGCTTCGTGGGCAGTTTGACGAGAGCGACCGGCTGGAAACGGAGATTAAGCGCAACCTTGGGGGGCTGGGGTATGAGCTCTAATCCTTTCCCTGATCACTGGCAAATCATGCCGTTAACTGAGGCAGTTGATGCCCTCATTGATTACCGTGGTAAGACGCCTAAAAAGACAGATGGTGGAATCCCTTTAGTTACCGCGAAAATAGTCAAAGGTGGCACCTTGTTACCTGCGGCCGAGTATATAGCGGAGGATGATTACGAATCATGGATGGTTCGTGGCTTACCTGAAGCCGGAGACATTGTTGTAACCACTGAAGCTCCACTTGGGGAAGTTGCCCAGTTGACAGATGCTAATGTTGCGCTTGCACAGAGAATCGTCACTCTTAGAGGAGCCAGAGGCTTGCTGCTCAATGACTACCTGCGATATGTGATGCAAGGTAGTTATGTTCAAGGACAGCTGGAATCGAGATCATCCGGCTCTACCGTTAAGGGAATCAAGCAGAGCGAATTACGGAAGGTACTGCTACCTATTCCTCCCCTGCAAGAGCAAGGTGTCATAGCCTCGGTATTGAAATCCGTCGACGATAAAATCCAGCTCAACCACCGCATCAACCACACCCTCGAACAGATGGCTCAAGCCCTCTTCAAAAGCTGGTTCGTCGACTTCGAGCCGGTGAAGGCCAAGGTCGCAGCGTTGGAAGCGGGTGGCAGCGATGAGGACGCGCTACTTGCCGCCATGGAGGCGGTGTCGGGCAAAACGGCGGATCAGCTGGACGCGTTGAGCGACGAGCAGCCTGAGCATTATGCCGAGCTGCGTGATACCGCCGAGCTTTTCCCCTCAGCGAAGCAGGACAGCGAGCTGGGCGAGATACCGGAGGGGTGGGAAGTCAGCCAGATTGGCGATGAGGTAACGGTTGTTGGCGGCGGCACTCCATCAACCAAAAAGCCTGAGTTTTGGGAGGGTGGCCACATTCATTGGACTACCCCCAAAGACCTGTCGAACTTGCCCAACAAGGTGCTGATTGATACCGAACGCAAGATTACCTCGGTAGGACTCGCCAAAATTAGTTCAGGGCTGTTACCGGTCGGTACCGTACTGATGTCCTCTCGTGCCCCTGTCGGCTATTTGGCACTGGCAAAAACGCCTTTAGCGGTTAATCAAGGCTACATTGCCATGAAGTGCGAGCATCGCCTATCACCGGAGTTTGTTATTCAGTGGTGCGCCGCTTTCATGCCTGAGATCAAAGGCATGGCTAGTGGCACCACGTTCGCGGAAATCAGCAAGAAAAATTTTAAAGTCATTCCGCTGTTAGTGCCTTCCGCTGATGTGGTCAAAGCCTACTCCCAGCATGTCGTACCGTTCTATTCAGCGATAGAGTCCAACGTTCGCGGGTCCCGCGCACTCAGCGAGCTGCGCGACACCTTGCTTCCCAAGCTACTTTCCGGCGAGCTGACGCTGCCAGACGTCAACGAGACGCAAGCCGAACCACGGGGCGTGGCTCATGTATAAAATCGACCCCGCCCAAAACCGCATCGCACCGCTGGAAGCCAAGCGCTTCGGCGAGCTGGGCTTTACCGACCTCGAACATGAGTTGGCAGTAACAGTAAATACCTGACTGATAATTTCCAAAAGAGGGTTTCATGCACGAGGATTTTCACTGCGATAATGCACAGCGTTTCAAGGAACAATTGGACAGCTTCTATTGGAGGAGTTGTGACTACTCGCCTCTGCATGCAGCGGCTGCATCAGGAAACCTTGAGGCTTTGGATACAGCCATACGCTACTGCAAAGAGCATGGTTACAGTATCAGTCAACATTTTGAGTGGCTGGAGCACGGGGGCCATGTAGGCGCAACTGGAAGCGCTTTAACAGAGGCCCTGCTGAATGGAAACCTGAGTGGTGCTGAGCGGCTGGTTGATGAAGGGGCAACCATTGACGCAGAGGCTATGCAGCTACATGGCATTGATTATCCAGAACATATGCATGAGAGCCATTACATCACGCCGCTTGAGCTTGCTTTCCTGCAAGATAAAGCGCTCTTTCAGAAAATGTTGTCCACTACCCGTACAGTAGACACCGTCAGTAACGATGACAGCTGCCTTTTTTCACGTGCAGTGGATAGCATGAATATCGAGCTGCTGACAGCTATCCATCGAGAATTTCCCTTGCCTGCGCATGAGTGTTACCACCGTGGTTCTGGGTTTCGCGGGCCAATCACCAACTGTGCGGCACTTAACGTACTTTTTGCGCCAAAAAAACAGCGTGAAAAGCGTTTAGCTTTTTTGCAGCAAGTCGCTCAGATGGCCAAATTCCTGATCGAGCCAGACCTTGATGATGGGGATGAGTTTCAGATTCACCAGTTGCTGCTGGGAATCAATGACTCAAAACTGCTAGCTTCATGCGACCTCCAGCACATGGTGGATCGTCGGGAAGTAGAACAAACAAACGAAGCACGGCAGGTATTGGAAGAAGCGCGCTGTCGCGGGATACGTAATATCACCGATTTTTATTGGGGCATTAGGCTTGCAACGGAGCTGCTCCATGAAATGGATTTGCCCTTCCTTGTGATGGATGATCCGCGCATTGGTATGATTGCTGAAGCCAAAAACCCGTCCCAAGACGATACGCTGGGACTTTATAAAGCCCTCGATTCATTGTGCAACTCTCAAACATTGGATGAAGCATATGCTGTAGCGCCTGTGCTGATGGATGCTTGCGAATTAGCAAAGAAGACAATGGATGAATTGCGCAGCTGTGGCTCAACTGAATCCGATTTTATAAACGAGTTGCTGTCGGCTGTTATTGCAACGCTTGATCGTCTGATAACGCCTTCTAGTTTACAGCATCAGGATATTTACATTGAGGGGCCCGCTCTTGTTAATGATTTTGAGTTTTTTGTAGCGATGGCGCGTCATCGCTATACGTCTTCATGCCGTGCTCATTAAAGCCAGCGTACAAGTATCACTGGGATGCAAAGAACGCTAAGGGGCAAAAACAAGAACCGGCGCGTACACAGGAGACTGTGAAGAGGCGCCGGGCATATTGCCGCCTAATATAACGCCGCCTCATGGCATATCAAATGATAGATATAACCAGTGCTGAAGGCGGTAGTAACGGAACAGGGAGCAAGGAATGACCGAGGATCAACTGGAGCAGGCGTGCCTCGAATGGTTCGCCGATAACGGCTGGGACGTGACCAACGGGCCGGACATTGCCCCTGACGGCGCGAAGCCGGAGCGCCGCGACTACCGGCAGGTGCTGCTGTTAGGCGACATCGAGCAGGCCGTAATGCGCATCAACCCTCACCTACCCGAGGATGCACTGGAACAGGTGGTCGCTCAGGTTAGCAAACTCGAAAGCCTCGACCTCACCATTAGCAATCGCGCCTTCCACCGCTTGCTGCTTGATGGCGTGCCGGTGAAGTACAAAGACGGCGATGACGAGGTGCACGACCGGGCATTTTTGATCGACTTCACCCATATTGGTGAAAACCGCTTCCGCGCAGTCAATCAGTTCACCATTGAAGGCACCAAACAACTCAGGCGACCTGACGTCGTGTGCTTCATTAACGGCTTGCCTATCGCGGTGGTGGAGCTCAAAAGCCCCAACGCCGAAAACGTCAGCATCTGGGATGCCTACAACCAGATTCAGACCTACAAGCACGAGGTCAGCGAGCTGTTCGTGTACAACGAAGCTATCGTGATCAGCGACGGCTACAACGCGCGCTTAGGCTCGCTCACCGCCAACCAAGAGCGCTACATGCCATGGCGCACCATCCAGCATGAAGACGACAGGCCGCTGTTAGAGATGGAAATGGAGATCGCGGTACGTGGCTTTTTCGACCGCGAGCGGCTGCTGGATTACATCCGTTACTTCGTGCTGTTTGAGACCGACGCTGATCTACTTATTAAGAAAATCGCCGGGTACCACCAGTTCCATGCCGTGCGTGAAGCCGTGCACGCCACGGTGATCGCGGCACAAGCGCCGATGGAGAACACGCAGGGCGAAAGACGCGCCACTTATGGCGATGAGGTGAAGCCGGGCAGCAAGAAAGCTGGGGTCGTCTGGCATACCCAAGGCTCCGGCAAGAGCATCTCTATGTGCTGCTACGCGGGCAAACTGCTGCAGCAGCCGGAAATGCACAACCCGACGTTGCTGATCGTTACGGACAGAAATGACCTCGATGGCCAGCTCTTCGCCACGTTCAGCAATGCCAAAGAACTACTGAAGCAAGATCCTGTTCAAGCCCACGGCCGGGACGAGCTACGTCAATTGCTCGCTGAGCGTGAGTCAGGCGGTATCATTTTCACTACAGTGCAGAAGTTTGCGCCTTTGGAAGGGGAAACGACACATCCCGTTCTCAACGACCGTCATAACATCGTCGTGATCTCCGACGAAGCCCACCGCAGCCAGTACGGCTTGAAGGCGACGCTCAAAAAAGACGGTAGCTACAAGTTCGGCTACGCCAAACATATGCGTGATGCCGTGCCGAACGCATCGTTCATCGGCTTTACCGGCACGCCCATTGCAAGTGAAGACAAGGACACCCGTGCGGTATTCGGCGACTACGTCTCGGTCTACGACATTCAGGACGCCGTCGATGACGGTGCAACAGTGCCGATTTACTACGAGTCGCGCTTGGCCAAGCTGGACATCAATCGCGAAGATATCGAAGCGCTGTCAGATCAAGTCGAAGAGGTATTCGAAGACGAGGAAGACGTCGGCTCGCGCGAACGCGCCAAAGGGCAGTGGAGCCAGCTGGAAAAGCTCGTTGGCTCCGGCCCGCGTTTGAAAGAGGTGGCCGTTGATCTAGTCAACCACTTCGAGACGCGCAGTGCGTCCATCGAAGGCAAAGCCATGATCGTGGCCATGAGCCGGGAGATTTGTGCCCATTTGTACAACGAAATCACCGCCCTTCGGCCTGAGTGGCATGACACTGATACAGAAAAGGGAGCTATCAAAGTTGTGATGACCGGCTCCGCGTCGGATAAACTGCTGCTGCAACCGCATATCTACAACAAGCAGACCAAGAAGCGGCTGGAGAAACGCTTCAAGGACGCCGACGACCCGCTCAAGCTAGTGATCGTGCGGGATATGTGGTTGACCGGTTTCGACGCCCCCTGCTGCCACACCATGTACGTCGACAAGCCCATGAAGGGCCACAACTTGATGCAGGCCATTGCCCGAGTGAACCGCGTGTTCAAGAACAAGCCGGGCGGCTTGGTGGTCGATTACATCGGCATTGCCAACGAGTTACAGCAGGCAATGAAAACCTACACCGATGCCAAAGGCAAAGGCGCGCCCACTCACAGCGCGGAAGAGGCCTACGCCGTCTTGTTGGAGAAGCTCGATATCATTCACGGTATGTTCGCTAAAGGCCCGAACAGCGAAGGCTACGACTACAGCGGCTTTGAAGACAACCCCAACAAGCTACTGGTACCGGCTGCCAACCACATACTGGGTCTGGAGGATGGCAAAAAGCGTTTCCTCGACACGGTACTGGCCATGAATAAGGCCTACTCACTGTGCAGCACGCTCGATGAAGCTCGCGACCTGCACAAAGAGATCGCCTTCCTGTCAGCCGTGAAGGCCGCCATCACCAAGTTCACCAGCGTCGACCGCAAGCTCACTGAGGACGAGAAGAACACGGCCCTCAAGCAGATTCTGGACAACGCGTTGGTCTCCGAAGGCGTCACCGACGTGTTCGCTCTGTGTGGCCTCGACAAGCCCAACATCGGCCTGCTATCCGACGAGTTTCTCGAAGACGTCCGCCAAATGCCCTACAGAAACTTCGCGGTCGAGTTGCTGGAAAAACTGCTGAAGGACGGCATCAAGGCCAAGACCCGCAGCAACGTTGTACAAGAGAAGAAGTACGCGGACCGCTTGCAGGAAACGCTACGTAAGTACAACAACCGGGGCATTGAGACTGCGCAGGTGATCGAAGAGCTGATCGCCATGGCCAAGCAGTTCCAAGCGGAACTGGAGCGCGACGCGGCACTGGGCCTGAACCCAGATGAGGTCGCCTTCTACGATGCGTTGGCCAATAACGAAAGTGCTGTCCGCGAGCTGGGCGACGAGACCCTGAAAAAGATTGCGGTAGAGATTACCGAGAAGCTTCGCAACTCCACCACCGTTGACTGGCAGGTACGTGAAAGCGTGCGTGCGAAGCTGCGTATTCTGGTACGGCGCACCCTGCAACGCTACAAGTATCCACCTGATAAAGCCGTTGAAGCCGTTGAGTTGATACTCAAGCAAGCCGAGGTGCTGTCGAATGGGTGGAGCCAATAGCGTTGTACAATGAATAGATGCGATAAAGTTGTACAACTTAGCGAAGTCGGCTGGGGTGCAGCCAACGTGGTGCTTTACCGGGGCAGCCGCTGCGCTGCCCTAGCCTTGAATAGGGGTTACTTAGGCATCGCTGGATGCGCCCTGTCTCCCACCGATCACCGTCTCGCCTCTAACAACGCTCACGATCAGCTTTCTCGAACACTGCAGCGTCTTTTGAATATCCGAGTAGGACAAACCGCCTTCAATCATCTTGGCAATGCGAGCACGCTTCTCCATGTCAGGCTTGCGTCCTCGGTACTTACCCTTCTCCTTAGCTCGGTCAATACCCACCCGCTGCCTACGGCGGCGATCATCGTAATCTTTGCGTGCGACCGCAGCCAGCATATCCAACAGCATGGCATTGACGGCACGCAGTATGGAGTCAGTAAATTCTGGGTTAGCTTTCTGCTGTAGTGCCATATAAGACGTCGGGATCTCCTTCGACACCACAGAGAGCTGTTTCTCTGCCAGCTTGGCCTTTAGCGTGTCCCAATCTCTCGGCTCCAAGCGCGCCAACCGGTCGATCTGTTCAACCAATATGACATCACCCGGCTGAGAGTCTCGAATGAGCTTCATTAACTCGGGACGACGCAAGGTCGCACCAGATTCATTCTCAGCATACCAAGCAGCGATCGTCTGGTTATGTTCACTGGCAAATTCTTCCAGCTCAGCGCGGGCACGCTCAGCATCTTGTTCTTTTGTCGAAGCACGTAGATAGGCTCGAATAAACATGTAAACCGCCTTGGGCAATATAGATGGTTTCTTAATTAGCCGGTAATTTAAATGGTTTCCCAATAGGTTTCAAAGGCTTTCTAGACTAAAGAGGGTGGTTCCTTTGAGGTATACTCTAATTTACATGTGCAGGAAAAAGCTGGCTTCTATAATCACACCCTTGTTGCTGCGGGTTTAAGGATTGAACCGCTCGATCAATTGGTCAAGCTTATCCCACGGCAAACGGCTACCAGCCTGCCGCATCAGATCACGTGCAGCCTCAGCCTGCTGAACCGTGATGAGGCGGTGATCCAGCATCTGCTCAAGTAGCCATATTGTCCCCCGCTTTTCGACTTGCTCTTGATCCGCTGCTTTGCGCAGCCGCTTGTCGCCAGTTACCAGTGGGCACGCCTCTTGCCTAGCCAGCGCCAAGGCCAAGCAGTCGTTGGCGCTAGGCCCGCCATAGCGCCGGACCAATTGCTGGGCATACGTCATGCTATCGGACGTTAACTCCCTGAGCTGCAACCCGAGCTCCAACAAGTGTCCGTGGTGCAGCTCAAGCTCATCTATGAAAAGAATATCGGGAACGGTGAGAACATAAGGCAGCCGAAATAGCTCAACGGTTAGCCCACCCTCTTCAAGATCAATAAGCACGTTCGCATCACTGATTAACAGCAGCTGCATCAACGCCCCCTAGCTTCCGTTCCTTCCGCAGTGCAGCTGTTGCCATTCCCATCAACTCAGCGGCTTTAGATTCCCCGATATAGTCTTCCGCTAACGCACGGTAAACTAGCTGCCGGTATAGGTAGGTGACTTCGGGCGGGTATGGGTCCCCGGGCTCTTTGGTTCGCCATCCCTGCTTGGAAAACTGCCGAAAAACCCTATCCTTCAGCGCATCGCTGATAATCGCACATTGGCTTGCGCGCATCAGAGCACCCATCATGCTGATACCGAACTCATGCTTAAGCATGTAAAGCTCGCGCATTTCCAATCGACTACGGTTCAGCCCTAGAAGATCAACAATTGCTTTCGAAGGAAGGAGGAACGCACCCGCGAACCGGTTGCATGCCTTCTCTTCGTCGATCGCATCATCCAGTCGTCCCTCCAGCAACAGATGTCCAAGCTCGTGCGCCAAGGTGAAACGTTGACGGTCTCCCGGCCAGTTTTCTGATACAACAATCACAGGATTGCCGTTCACTGAGGCCGCTAGACCATCAAACTTATCCGACGCGTCGACAGCGGTCATGATCACCAACACGCCCATTGATTCCAGCACGTCGATCATGTCGGGGATAGGGTTTAAGCCAAGTGCCCAAGCACTACGCACGGTGTCAGCCAACTGATCTAGCTGCGATAGATCAGTTACCACGTTAGGCAAGCCTTGCGGCACTACAAAAGGGCGCACCGGGCTTTTCGGGTAAAGCGATAGCAAGGCAATCCAACGCTCAGCCTGATCAAGCACATCGCCTTCAATCTGCCGCAACAGCCGTTTAGGGGTTGTGGAACGTTTCCGGTACTCAACACCGGTAAGCTCCACCTCGATTGAGCGGAGAAAATACTCAGTCCGCACCCCAAGCGCCTTGGCTATCTTCACAAGGTGGCCGGAAGGCGGCATGGCACCGTCAATATCTTTTTCGTACTTATTGATAGTGGTGTGCGATACCCCAACTTGGTCTGCCAAGTCACGGAGCGACAACCCTGCCGCTCTACGCGCTCGGTGTAACCGCTTACCAATCATGACGAGCACCTATAGGTTTACAAATGACATATAAAACACCTTAATTGTAAACCTAGATAATCCCTCTGTCATCGCACGGCTCGGAAAACGATTCCAATTACGCCAACCAGAGGCACCGGAGCCGAGCCTTTTGCCCTACAGCACAGTTATTTTCATTACTCCCGGAGGGCTTCCTTTGCGGTCTGCATGCGCAACCCTTCCAGATTCTGCAAACCTATTCCTCTCTCGTACAGGCTCGTCCATAGTTCGTTTTTACCTTTAAGAGCTCCGTCGAGACCGTGTAAGTTTTTCTGCTGGAACTAGTTTGAACTTGCATACCTTAGGTTTCATTCAACACGGCGCAGCCAGCGCTTCCACGCAAATGATGCGCAGCCTGCTCTCGTGCAGGCATCTTTGGCCATAAGCACAACCCGCAAGACACATGCTGGTAGATAGTCGACCAAAACAATAATAGGGGGTACCCCTTCTCCGTCCTTGATAACCCCGCGTAGCGATGAAAACAGCTATCACCCCCACTACTGCAATCCGTTATGGCTACGTTGACGGTCGGTGCAACATTCGTCTGTAACTGCAATCGACGCTTACCTGAACCATCACCTTCGTTGTACAACGGCGGGGCATTGAGATTACGTTGTACAACGGCTTTGCCCGCCATGCAGAATGCTATCTATTCTGGTGGCAGGCGGCTCTCTGTGCTGCCTAGGCGGACCTCGGATGCCATCCGACGCGACTATGTGCCGTTTACGACTACGCGGCTCAGCTTTATGCGGCACATCATGTGCCTCTCTGTCTCTCGTGTTGCTGACACACTGAGTCGGCAACTTCGCTATATCAGCGGGCGCACTAACAGCCTCGCCTTCCTGTTGACTATGGCCCTGCGCGTTAACGCCACTTGCTTTAACGTGTGCTATAGATCCAATGTGCCGACGCTCTTCGGCATCCTGTTTTGAAGATGGCTGGCAGTTCCCAACGGTATCCGCTTTCGCTTTCAAGTGGCTGCTGCCAAAGTCTTTAGCCTTTTTTTCCCGCGCCCCTTTGCCACGTTCCTTAGCGCTGTATGAGATACGCTTGAGGCAGACCCCATATAGCTCCTCGTCGTTCCTCTTTACTCGGCCGCTTTGGCTGCATAGGGAAATTTTCAACCCCAGCCTATCCGCCGCTGGCTTCAGATATTCCTGCAAAATGTACTTGGGGTGCTGCACCTGCTTGCCATCCAACATGAGCGCGACATGGTAGTGCTGTGCGGCGGCGTGCTCCTGCTCACGCGCCCAGACAAAGCCTACACGGCTGAACTGGTAGCGTTTTTTGGATTGACGCGATGCATGCTTAGCGGGTTTGGACTCAAGCCGTTTCCGCAGCGACCGTGTGAGCTGCGATATCGGCGTGTTGTCAGCGGTGTAGGTGGGTAGCTGAACGATGAAGTACATCACGAAAACATCACCGTGATAGCTGAGCATCGCGTCGAGCTGCCGCTTGGCTGCTTGCACGATCTCCAAGTAGCACCCAGAGCCGTTCGCAACGTTTAGCGGAACTGTGACGTCGTCGATCGTAACCTGATGCTTTCTCACGGTGGTTTTCATGTGGCGTTCCCCTAGCTGTACGCGAGCTCTGCAGCCCGTGTACTGTGGGAGACTCTTTTATATACCCCTGCTCGGATTCTCTGGATACTGACCCTGTACCGCTCAACCACGCGGCTTATAGCCGATACATTATCAACTTTCACGGGCACATTACCGAAAGCTTTCTCATCGTTACGTCCTGATGCACAGGAATCGTTCCGGTCGATTGTGAACGGTAAATCCTTAGACGTGCGACGCTCAATGGCGCTTCTAAGCACACGGTTCTGGCCCGGTACAGCGCTAACCTTCTCTCCAAACAACAGGCCACGGACTTGGCCGTAGAGGTGACACCCCATTTCCGTCGCTGCTTTCAGCGCCCCGTTCAAGCGGTGTCTGCTGTGCTGTCTTACGAGGCCGCGCACTTGAATGCAGCGCCGGAACGCTCGCTCAGCAATCGGCTCAGATATTATGGCTTGCCTGCACCACCTGACTGCATCGGCACCTATGTCGTAAAAAGTGTTGATGATCAAACTAGCAAGGGTATCCAAGTGCTCCTTGCTAGGCCTGTGGGTCATATCGGTCACATAGCCACAGCGTTCGAACGTTAAGGCGTGGCGGGCTACAGGCGCACCATTGCTGCATATAACGAGGCTAGAATTGGACAGCTCAAGCTGCACCGTCTGGCCAGCTAGGCGATGGGGAACCGAGTACAAGGCATCACGAAACTGCACGTGGTTATCGTATGAGTGAACCTTGGCCTGTTTCAGTGGTGTGAACCGAGCCTTTGGCATCGGCTTTAGGTGCTGGGCATCGAGTTGCAGGAACGCATTAGCGGTGAACTCACCGCTATGCTCAAGGCAATTATTGCCGTTCCAGATGTTGTTGAGCTGAATTAGCGTCTCTTCGGCATCACCTAGGATCACCTGCGCATCAATATGATCACGCCAGCCCGATACCCAGTTAAGGCATTTTTGACGCACGTTTTCGCCTGTCGGCGTGCGAACGAGTGGTGGTTTCTTGCGCACTGTCACGTCAACATCATAATGCCCACAGAAAGCATCGTACGTCTGACGCACACCGACAGGACTGGTTATGTCGAGCTGGGCAGGAACTCCGCCGAAATAGGCAAAAGCTGCTACAAGGCACTTGAGCCAGCCCAGCTCGCAGCCCGACGGATACAGAGCAAAGTAGCTGTACTCGGATACGGGCAGGCTGGCTACCAGAATGTCGTATGTTTCATACTGCCCGTTGCCAACGGACAAGCGTAGCTGAGTGCTTACCGAGCCTACGACGCACAATGCTCCAGCTGGCAATCGCCGCAAGTCCTTCTTAGGCAGCGACTTCATCCACTTGGTGTACTGCTGGGCACCCCACGAGTAGCGTGGCACATCCCCTAATTCTAACCAGCTCGAAATGCCGAACGCCTGCTGCCGAGTTAGCCCGCCACGCACCGCATCATGGAGAAGGTCACTGTTGAAACGGGGCGTGTCGCGCTGGGCTTCGGTTTGTCCGTACAGCAGGGTTTCCAGTTGTTGGTCTGTCAGCTCATCGCCAATTTCTTTGGCGGCCAAGTGAGAGGCCAATAGGCATCGGCGTATCTTTGTTACGCTGCCAGCCGACGCAGGAAAAGGTCTTCGCGCTGGGCTTTCATTGCAGCACAGAATGTCCAGTACGGTTCTTACCACGGTCATGGGCAAACGAGGTTTGGGCATCGGACAGTAACTCCCACTTTATGAGCATAAGCTCATATTGAGTCCAGCCCCACCGTCTGACAGGTACTCTTGTGGACGAGCGATGCATAGCGGGCTATGGAGGCAACCGCCCCCAGTAAGCTCCTCTCAAATCTCATCTCACAGCGGCACAACCACCTCGATTGTGCTAAGCTCCCGGCCAACGATGTGGGCCATAAAGTGGGTTCTAAGTGGTACACATTTGTAAAAAACCAAGTGCACCACTAGGCACAAGCCATTGAATTTTAAGGTGTTTAGCGAGTCGGGATTGAGATCCTGCTATTCCGACCAAGAACACCATTAAAAACGGCCACTTAGCTAACACAGCAGGTGGCCGTTTTTGTTGTGCCTGGCGCTGGGTGACATATAGATAGCACGCGCCGCTCATTACCATTAAAAGCACCACTCAAAAAAAACATAGCCTGCTAATAGATATGCTACGCTTGGCGTTTTTACTCTCTCCCCCTTCTTTTGATATGGAAAAAGACCATTCGCCAGTTAACGCATATTAAGGCTGTACTCCTTTTCGCCAGCACCATGACCGTGATGTCGGGGGCGATTATTGCGCCTGCGCTACCGGGCATTAGCCGCCATTTTCCTGACCAGCCCCAGGTAGTGATCCAGCTGATTCTGACCCTGCCTGCGCTGATGATTACGCTGTTCAGCCCGCTGATGGGTTATCTGGCTGACCGGTTTGGGCGCAAGAAACTGCTGTTGATGATGCTGGGCATCTACGGTTTTGCGGGCGTTGCAGGCTTTTTCATCGATCGCGTGGATCTACTATTAAGCTCCCGTGCGCTCATGGGGATTGCGGTAGCTGGCATTCTCAGCATCAGCACCACGCTGGTCGGCGATTATTTCGATAGCACCGAACGTGCCCGCTTTTTAGGTCTGCAAAGCAGTTGCATGGCCTTGGGCGGGGTTGTTTTTATAAACCTTGGTGGGATACTTTCCGACTGGAGTTGGCGCGGCCCGTTTCTCCTCTACCTAACCGGGGTGCTTTTACTGCCCTATGCCTGGGCGATTCTTCAAGAACCCAAAGCAAGCAGTAGCGTAAGCGCTGACGCACACGATGCGCCGGTGAAGGTGGACTACGGGCGCACGGGTCTTGCCTACCTGATCGCCATGATCAGCATGGCGATGTTTTATATGTTTCCCGCCCAACTGCCCTATTTACTCTCTCAGCAGGGCCAGATCAGTGGCATGGCGATCGGTATCGCGCTTTCAATGGCAGCCCTAACGGCCAGCATCGTGGCGTTTTGCTACGGCTACTACAAACCGTTTCTTTCGGTGATGACGATCTATGTCTTGGGATTCTTGCTGGCGGCCGCTGGCTTTTTGATCGTTGGGTTCACCCAGAGTTACGCGATGGCCATTGTGGGCGCGGCGATTTCCGGTTTAGGCCTGGGCGCCTTCATGCCCAATACCACCACCTGGCTGATGCGGATCACTCCTCAACGAGTGCGGGGCCGCGTATTTGGTGGCTTTACCTCAACCTTCTTTTTTGGCCAGTTTATCTCTCCGTTGATCGTCGCCCCGGCGTTGATATGGCTGGAATCGCTACGCAATGTGTTTACCGGCATGGCGGTCGTTTGCTGCCTGCTGGCCGTTGTCTTGATTATTCTGGGTAAAACGACGCTAAAGGCAGACAGCAAGCTTTAGCAAGCGGCACGTCTGATCAAGCAGGCGGGTGAATCAACCCCACCACGCTAACTAAAATCAGCACCGCGCCCAACACACGAAAAAACAGCCCAGTATCCGCTTTGAGCATATAGCGGTGGGCTTTCTCGCCCACCAAATGGCCGATAAAGGCACACGGCAGCAACCACAGCTGGTGGATTAACTGCAGATCCACCCCCGCGATTAAGAACGAGACCATCTTGATCACCACCAGGATAAACCACAGCACAAACATGGTATCGCGCAGTTGCTCTTTGGCCACGTGAGTGGCGAACACCGCCACAATCAACGGCGCGCCAATCAGCGATGTACCACTGACATAGCCCCCAAGCGCTAGCAGAACGTAGTCCACGTACTTATTCTTGCTCTTGAACGGCTTGTTCAGCACATAGCCAATGGCATAGATGATCACAATGCCGAAAATGATGCTGGTCATGACCTGCGCGGGTAGCGTTAACAGCCCCACCACCCCAATCAGCTTGGGGATAATCATGATTTTCAAGGCTTTGGTTAAATACCCCCAGTCAATATTACTCTCTGGCGATGTGGTGCCCACGCCCGCTTCCTGCAACTGACGATGCCCGCGCCAGGCGATCCAACTGGAAAAAATCAGTAGGTGGATGGCAATAATCGGCAAGAACACCAGGGGCTCGTTAACGACCAAAAGTAGGAAAGGCAGCGCCAACACGGCCCCGCCAAAGCCCAGGCTCGTGCGCACAAAACCGCTCCAGGCAAAAATCAAACCGATTAGCGCATACTGGTACCAGAGTAGATCTGTCATGACTCGCAAAGGGTCCTAATTAGGAGTTGGGATTTCCCAGCGACCACCAGCGTGGCAGCAGCGCGCGCACGCTGGCCTGGGCAAAACGATCATCCATTAATACCACAACCCCTTGATCTTCTGGACTACGAATAACGCGACCGGCGGCCTGCACTACCTTGATCATGCCAGGAATCCGGTAGGTGTAGTCGTCACCCTGGCCAAAGCGAGCGGTTAGTCGTGCTTTAAGCGCTTCGTTAAAGTCGTTAAACGGCGGTAGCCCCAGGGTGGCGATAAAAGCGCCGATTAATCGGTCGCCGGGCAGGTCGATGCCTTCTGCAAAGGCACCGCCCAACACTGCAAAGCCAATACCTTCTCCGCCGGGAGCAAAGCGGGCCAGAAACGCCTCGCGCTGCGCTTCTGGCATCCCGCGGGTTTGGCTGAACACAGGCACTTCCGGGTGCGCCTCGCGAAACCGCGCCAGCGCTGCCTCCAGGTAGGCAAAGCTGCTGAAAAACGCTAAATAGTGGCCGGGCTTACGCTGATACTGCTGCGCCATGGTCGCGACGATAGGATCGATAGAGGCGTCCCGATCCCGAAAACGCGTGGAGATATCCGTGCGTATACGCACCTCTAACTGACACGCGGTAAAGGGCGACGCCACTTCCCGCCGTACCGTGTTTTCCGGCAGGCCGAGGAGATCCCGGTAGTAGTGAGCAGGGTTTAACGTTGCTGAAAACAGCACGCTCGAATGGGCCGTTTTAAACCGTGTGGCCAGAAAATCGGCGGGTATCAGATTGCGTAACCCAAGCACTGCACGACCGCGCCCGTAGCGGGTAAGATCACACAGCGAGTGTTCGCCAAAGCGCTCCGCCAGGCGGCAGAATGCCAGCGCTTCAAATAACAACTCCTGTAGTTCCAAGCTGGCACCTTCGGGGTGCTCACCCAGGTGATCCGTGATGGCAGCGCCCACCTGTTGGGCGGCGGTGACTAACTTGTCAGGCAGTGCCGTAAGCAGCCGATAGGCTGGTTTCCTGGGTTCGCCCTCCTCTTCCAGCCCTGCTTCTTTCATCACCGCCTGCCACTGACGGGCCAAACGACCCAAGGGCCGGGAGAGTGCTTTGGGCGCAGCACGGCGCGCTCGGTTGAAGCGCTGCTGATCGAGCTCGGCGCTGTACATGCCGCGAGCGCGCTCAACCAGATTATGCGCTTCATCGACTAATACCCCCGTTCGCCAATCGTTGGCTTGGGCTAGGCCGTGCAGAAGGGCGTGACTGTCGAACCAGTGATTGACGTCGCCAACGATCACATCCGTCCAGCGCGCCAACTCCTGGCCCAGGTAATACGGACATACATCGTGGGCCAATGCCACTTCGCGCAACGCGTCGCGATCCAGCCACCCTTGATCCACCGCCGTTTGGCGAGCCACAGGCAGGCGATCGTAAAAGCCGGCGGCCAATGGGCACGACTCGCCGTGGCAGGCGCGATCAGGGTATTCGCAGGCCTTCTCCCGCGCTACCAGTTCCAGCACCCGCAGAGGAAGTGTTTCATCACTCGTGCGCAGTGTCACCAGGGCATCCAGCGCCAAACGGCGGCCGGGGGTCTTCATGGTGAGGAAGGCGATCCGATCGAGCTGCTGGCGGGGCATGGCCGAAAGCATGGGGAATAGCGTGCCCATGGTTTTACCAATACCGGTGGGCGCCTGGGCGAGCAGGCAGCGCCCGGTGCTCGCGGCTTTATAAACATCCTCGGCGAGTTCGCGCTGGCCGGGGCGAAACGCGGCATGGGGAAAGCGTAGGGTTTGCAGGCCGCTATCGCGATCCTGGCGGTGAACGGCCTCCTGTTCTGCCCAGGCAAGAAAGCGTTGGCACTGCGCGAAAAAGAATGTCTGGAGTTCGTCGGCAGTGGCTTCCTGGCTGATCAGGGTCTCTTTGCCGCTGGCAATATCCAGATACACCAACGTCAAGGTAATCTGTTCCAGGCCACGCTCGGCACACAACAGCGCGCCGTAGACTTTCACCTGGGCCCAGTGGAGGGCACGCTGATTATCCGCCATGCGCTCCAGACTGCCACGGTGGGTCTTGACCTCTTCCAAGCGGTTAGCCACCGGGTCAAAACCATCGGCGCGGCCGGTGACGAGTAGCCCTTCAAAGGCGCCGGTCAGCGGCAATTCGGCGATATAGTCTGCCCCGCGTCGGCTAGCAACAAGCGTGTGCCCTTCGATGCCTTCTCGCGCGCTGGGGGCCGGGGTAAAACGGTGATCGAGATCACCCTCCCGGGCAGTGAAGTCGCACAGCGCTCGCACCGCCACGCGATACTTCGCGCTCATAACGCAGGCTCATCGCTGACGACCCAGCGTACGTAACATACCGCGACGGGCATCCCTTGGCGGTGAAAGAACTTAAGCCAGCGGCGTTGGTTATCCTGTAGCCGATCGCCGGGGCCTTTGACCTCAATCATCCGATAGCGCGGCTCGCCAACGGGCGCATCGGGCATAAATTGAATTAAATCCGGCAGTCCGGCCCGGTTGGCTTTCAAATCCCCCAGCAGCCGCTCAAAGCAAACGCGTAGGTGTGCGGCGGGAATGCACGTCAACGCCAGCTCGACCAGCGGTTCATCGACAATCGCCCAGTGCACAAAAGGAGACGCCAGGCCGTGTTTCTCCCGCCAGGTCGATCGAATCACTTCGCGATAACTGCCGTCTTCCAGGTGCGCGAGGCAGGCATCGAAGGCGTCCCGTCGCCGCGTCACAAAATCGTCGCGGTATAAATCCGCCGGGCCATTGTGGAAAGGATGGAAGAAGGCCCCTGGCAATGGGGCGAAAATCGCTGGCCAGCAGAGCAAACCAAACAGCCCGGTTATCAGCGCGTTTTCTACGTAGTAGACCGGCGCCCCAGGCTCGCTGAGTGCCTCAACCACGGCGCGTTCGACCCACTGCGGCCCAGGCAATGATAAGTCCCAGCGCTCATGGGCGGGTTCGGGGTCGCTCGGCTCAGCAGGCAATTTGAGCCGCCGCCGCAAGCGGGGCAGAATCCGCGCCAGCGCCTGGTGCTCGGTTTCGTTGGGGCGGCTATTAAGCGCTTGGGTCGCCAGCTCAAAGGCCGTGGGGTGTTCGCCCTGGCGCTCCAACACACGTAACTGCCGAATGCGCGCCTCGCTACTGGCGGATTCGCTATACAGCGTCAGCGCTAGCGCTGCGTCTCCGCTACGCTCTGCCTCACGGCCCAACTGAAGCAACAGCCTTGCGCGCCGTGTGGCCAGCCAGCGGTTATCCGCAGGCGGGGGCATTTCAGGGAATAGATCGGCGGGCAGCTCGCCGTCGTCCAGACGTTGGCGCAGACGATGGAGCGCTAAGTAAGTGTCCACTTCCTGGCGCGACTGGAACGCGCGTGACTTCGGGGTAAAAGGCACCAACTCGAAACGCTGAAGGCCAAGCTCGGTCAACACAAACTCGGCCCAGTCCTGGCGTAGGTTGCCAAAGAACATCAACCGCAGTCGGTCGCAGGTTTCCATGACCGTTAGCCGCAGAACTGGATCGTTTGCCTCAGGCCACCACTGGCATAACCGCTTGGGCTCATTAAGCTGACTCGCCAGCGTGTCGTAGAGCACGGTTTTAGCGCTAGAGGCACTCAGCCCGGCTGCGCGTAACTCCGCTGCCAATGCCTGGCGCAGCTCAACCAAACGTAGCTGGCTAAATAGCTCATCGACGCTAAGCGCCGGGTCACTATCGGCCCAGCCGAGCGCTACCAAGGGCGCCATGGCGCTGACACTGTCGCCCACCTCGGCATAGCTTAATTTGCTGAGCCGAAACAGCTCGCCCTTGCGCATCACCATGCGCACCAGCAGCGCTTGGGAGGCCTGGGGCAAGCGTTCAAACCGTTCAAGAAAAGCGAGCTCGTCTGTCGCGAGCAGGTCAGCGTGGCGCTGGCCCACCCACGCCAATACAAAGCGAAAGTTCGCTAAATAATAGAAGGGGTCATCAAGGGAGGCGGTAACCGGCGAGTCAGAGGCACTGTTCATGCATCCATTATATCAGCGCGACGGTTTCGCCGTCATGAAGATTAAACAGCACTATGTCAGTTGGCCGTCTGCAAACTCTGACTACTCAAGCTTAATAACTCGTTAATATCATTCCTTCGGCACAAGGTCAGCCGTGTTCTGCTGGTACTGGCGTGGCGTCATGCCCTTTAGCTCACGAAAGTGACGGTTGAAATTGGAGAGGTTGTTGTAACCAACCTCGAAGCATATATCGGAGATGGACTGCCTACCTTCAAGCAATAGGCGGCAAGCGTGCCCGATGCGGATCCGCCTAAGGAAGGCAACGAAGGTGTCGCCAGTAGCGTGCTTAAAAAACCGCGAAAAGGTGGAAGGCGTCATGCCGTTATTCTCGGCCAGTGTCGACATGCGCAGCTCTTCATAGAAGTGGTCGTGAATATAGCGCAGTACTGCATCGACCTGTTCGGTGGAGGCGCCCTTGGCATCTAGACCGTACCCACGACCGGCCAGGGTATGGTACTCGCACTGCGAAAGGCTGCGCAGAATGGTCAACATGGTCAGTAGCCTACCGGCATTGTCCTGCTCGCCCATCCTGACCAGCAACTCGGCACAGCTTGCCGCTTCTTCCCCCTTGAACTCCACTCCCAAGGCCGAGTCCTCGATGAGCGTCGACAGGCAATTGAGCTCCGGGCAAAGCGCCATCATGTGCTCCAGCCACTCGCCCTTGAACTGGAGGACGACGTCACGCCCCTTAATCACTGGTTGCGCGTCATTGAACTCGCTAAACCAGGCGTGCGGAATATTCGGCCCCACCAGTACTAAATTACCGGGTCCGAAGCGGCCAATATAATCCCCTACGAAATAATGCCCTGCCGAATAACGGATGAGATGTAACTCGTATTCGGGATGGTAATTCCAGCGGGCAATAGGGGCGGGGAAATCATGGCAGTGCCAGTAGAAACT
Organism: Halovibrio sp. HP20-59; assembly: GCF_033052795.2. Lineage (NCBI taxonomy): Bacteria > Pseudomonadati > Pseudomonadota > Gammaproteobacteria > Oceanospirillales > Halomonadaceae > Halovibrio > Halovibrio sp. HP20-59. The sequence goes on along the minus strand of NZ_JAWJUW020000014.1, from coordinate 43,457 downwards.
GAATTTCGGATCCTGACTGATGCACTCGAAAACAGGCGCCCCAAGAGGCGTATCGTTGAGATGCGAAGTAATCATAGTTTATCAGTGCCTCTTTCAGCTTTCAGCGATGCCTGGATAAGACGCTCATGCCTGATCTCTTACTATCCTGAATTAAAGTGAGCCGTTGGCCTTTTATACTTTGGTCACAAAAAGTCTTTCATCTTTCCAAAAGCACTACCCAAGCATTATGGAAAGTGCCATTTAAAACAGACCATTACCTACCACGCTGAGAAAGTCTGCAAAAAAGTATCATTACCAAGAAAATTATAGCCTAGCGGTTTTTTCCACATGGCGCGTAGATTTGTTTTAAGCCTGAAGCGAGGTTAACTAGACCAAAAAGGCCGGTTCTCGCCCCTTTTAAATACAATTAGAGAATAGCGTCATGAAAGCAAAAGCTCTGGTGCTGGAGAAGAAGCGCGAACTGTCGTTACGAGAGATCGAGCTTCCCGATCAGCTCGGCCCGGATGACGTTCGCGTGCGCATCCATACCGTCGGCATCTGCGGTAGCGACGTGCATTACTATACCCACGGCCAAATCGGCCCCTTTGTTGTCCGCGAACCAATGGTACTCGGCCATGAAGCATCCGGTGTAGTGACTGACGTCGGCCATAACGTAAGCCATCTTCATGTGGGCGAGCGGGTGTGCATGGAACCCGGCATCCCCGATCCCACCTCGCGCGCCGCCAAGCTGGGCGTCTACAACGTCGACCCAAGCGTCCGGTTTTGGGCCACGCCACCCGTGCACGGTTGTCTGACGCCCGAAGTCATCCACCCAGCAGCATTCACCTTCGCACTTCCCGATTCAGTGTCCTTTGCCGAAGGCGCCATGATTGAGCCGTTCGCGATCGGCATGCAAGCGGTCGTTAAGGCGCGCATGCAACCGGGTGACGTCTGCGTCGTGACCGGCGCAGGTCCGATCGGCCTGATGGTCGCCCTGGCTGCGCTTGCGGGCGGCGCCAGCGAGGTGTTGGTCTCCGATTTGGTTGAGGAAAAGCTAGCGATCGCGGCCCGCTACAATGGCATCACGCCGGTCAACGTTTCGCGAGAATCCCTGCGAGAAGCCGTCGACAAACGTTGTGGCCACAACTGGGGCGCCGATGTGGTGTTCGAGGCCAGCGGCAGCCCTAAAGTCTACGACGACGTTCTGGCCTGCGCCCGGCCTGCCGGTGCGATTGTGCTGGTCGGCATGCCCGTCGAGCCGGTCACCTTCGACATCGTTTCGGCGCAAGCCAAGGAGCTGCGCATCGAGACGGTGTTCCGCTACGCCAATGTCTACGACCGGGCGATCGACCTGATCGCTTCGGGCAAGGTAGACCTCAATCCACTGATTACGGAGACCTTTGATTTCGAACACAGTATCGATGCGTTCGAGCGTGCTGCAAGCGCACGAGCCAATGATGTCAAGCTACAGATCACGCTTGATACCTAACCCCGCCAGACCTGAACCAAAGAGAGGAAAACAACAATGACCCAGTTCAAGCGTCGCGACATATTAAAAGGAATGGGTGGACTCGCCGGCTTATCGTTGATGGGCGCAGGCCCACTGCGCACGGCCCTGGCCCAAGGCATGGCCAGCGATGAGGCCTGGAAGCAGGCCAGTGGCACCACCATCCAATTCATCTCCGAGAACACGCCGCCGACCACCGCCATCGCCGCCAACCTGGCGTCTTTCCAGGAACTCACCGGCATCACCGTCAACATCACCGAAATGCAGTTGGGTGCCCTGGTACAGAAAGTTGCGCTGGACTTCGGCGCTGGGCGCAGCGCCTTCGATGTAATCTATGCCGATCCTTACCAGGTACTCGCGCCATATCACCGCGGCCTGGTCGATCTCAACACCTTCATCAACGACGACAAACAGCCGGTTGTGCCTAAGGGCATCGAGGACTTCATCCCCACGCAACTGGCTGCCGCGGGCCGTTTCAAAGACAGGGAAAGTTTGTATACCCTGCCCTACGATTGCCCGACGATGATTTGGATCTACCGGCGTGACCTGTTCGAAAAGTACCACGACCAGATGCAGCAGGATCTCGGCTTCGACCCAACCCCCTCGGACAGCACCACCTGGGAGCAGTACTACCAGATCGCCGAGTGGTTCAGTAAAGGCAACGCCAGCGAGGTTCAGTACGGCACCGGTCATCAGGCTCAGCAGTACGATTCGCTGATGTGCGACTTTTCCAACGTGCTGTTCGCCTATGGCGGCGATTACTTTGCCAACGGCCAGCAGGTCGGCCTACTCGGCAACGACTCCCCTGGCGCCTGCCAACTGACCAGCGAGCCCGCGCTAGAAGCCGCGCGCTTCTACCAGAAGTTGCTCAAGGTCGCCCACCCCGGCAGCACCAGTTGGGATTGGACCGGCGTCGCCAACGCCTTCCAGAACGGCGAGTTCGCGATGATGCCAGAGTGGCATGAGTTCGCCGGCTCGCTAGAAAGCTCTCAGCTACAAGGCAAAATCGGCTACGCCCCGCTGCCTAGGGGGCCAGCGCGCAGCGCCAACCTGTGGGGCGGCACCGGGATCGGCATCAACGCCAACGCCTCGGCCGAAAAGCAGAAAGCAGCCTGGCTATTCCTGGTCTGGGCGACCTCACCACAGACCCAACTGATGGGGCTGAAGAGCGAGGTCGGCGGGGGCACGCCGACGCGCCAATCGGTTTACGCCATGCCCGAGGTCAAGGCCGCCAGCAACCCGCCCACCGACATGCCCAACATGCTCACGGCGGACACCATGCTGACCGCCTGGCAGGACGGGCACATCGGTTTAAGGCCTAAGATCGCCCAATGGAACGAGGTAGACACGGTCATCTTCACCGAGCTTTCCAAGATGTTGGCGGGGCAGATGTCCCCCGAGGAAACCATGCAGAGCGCCAAGCAGCGCATCGATCGCATCGTTGGGGCGTAACCCATGGCGCTGACGACCGGAAAACCCTCGGCGCGGCGACAGGGATTCGAGCTGGCGATGATGTCGCCAGCGCTTTTTCTGCTCGCCCTGATCACCCTGGTCCCGTTCTTCTCGATCATCTGGATGAGCTTCAATGATGTCAGCCTGATGGGCGGTCTGGCCTTCGAGTTCTCGGGCCTCGACAACTGGCAGCGGGTGTTCACGGATCCGGACATCCGCTCCAGTTGGCTGATCAGCCTGATCTACTTCCTGGCCACGGTGGGCCTGGAGATGGCCATCGGCACCGTGATGGCGCTGCTGGTTTATAGCCTAACGCGGGGCAGCAACATCATCATCTCGCTGCTGTTGATCCCGATGTTCATCGCCCCGGTGATCGTCGGGCTACTGGGGCGTTTCATGCTCGACCCCAGCCATGGCCTGTATGCCTGGCTACTCAATGAAAGCGGTCTGTTCGACGGCAACATCCTGGGTAGTGTCGGTTCCGCGATGGTCGCGGTCATCCTCATGGACGTCTGGGAATGGACGCCGCTGGTCGCGCTGATTGTCCTGGCGGGGCTTGCTTCAGTACCTGAAGACACCCTGGAAGCGGCCGAGATGGACGGTGCCAAGTACGGCCAGAAACTGCTCTACATCATCCTACCGTCGATCTCCAACATCCTACTGGTGGCGCTGCTGATCCGCGCCATGGACGCGATTCGCTTCTTCGCGATCATATTCATCACCACCAACGGCGGGCCCGCAGATTCCACCAAGATCATCCCCATTAGGCTCTACGACATCGCCTTCCGGTTCTTTGATTTGGGCTATGCCGCCGCTGTGGGCATCACCATGCTGGTGTTCTCGATCATGGTCGCTACGGCGTTCACGAAACTGCTCAAACGCCAGGAGACTAGTTCATGAAAACCTCCAAACGCTGGCTGCCCCTCACGTTCAAAATCGCTCTGCTAACGTTCCTGCTGTTATGGACGCTGATACCGATCACCTGGATGGTGCTGTCTTCTTTCAAGCCAAACGACATCATCACCGCCGGTACGCCACGTGTCTTCTTTACCCCAACCCTGGAGCATTACACCTCCCTGTTCAGCAGCGGCAACAGCCTCTGGCCTTACCTGCTCAACAGCCTGTTCATCGCCGGGGTCTCGACGCTGATCGCCGTGGTGCTCGGCTGCATGGCCGGCTTCGGGCTGTCGCGGATAAGAATCAAGGGCAAGCAGCACCTGGCCTTCTGGATCATCAGCACCCGTATGGCGCCGATCGCCGCGGTCATCGTGCCGCTGTACCTGCTGTTCCGTTACCTCTACCTACTCGACACCCACGCCGGCCTGATCGTCGCCTACCTGAGTTTCAACCTGCCCTTCGCCATCTGGTTGATGACCGCGTTCTTCGACGACCTGCCTCTCGACCTGGAGGAGGCAGCGATGATCGACGGTGCCACCAAGCTCCAGGCGTTCCGCTACGTCGTGCTGCCACTGATGACCCCCGGGCTGGTGACCACCGCTATCCTGTGCTTCATCTTCGCCTGGAACGATTACGCCTTCGCCCAAACGTTTTCCGGGCCCAGCACGCAGACCATTCCCATTGCCGCGGCGCAGTTGCTGACCCAGACCGGAATCGACTGGGGCAAGCTGCTGGCGATCGGCACCATCGTGGTCTGCCCAATGGCGATTGCCGGGCTGCTGGTCAAGCGCTGGCTGGTCCAAGGACTGACCCTAGGCGCGGTGAAATGACTAGCCCTATGACAACGGATCTACGGTAACGGACCCGACAATAACAGCTCTACAATAAACAGGGAGAAAACCATGAACGTGATGTCACAGTTCGATCTGACTGGCAAGGTCGCCGTCGTCACCGGCGGCAACGGCGGGCTCGGCGAGGCATTCGCCCATGCGCTGGCCGAGGCCGGTGCCCAGGTCGCCATCGCAGCCCGTGGGCACGCGCGCAGCCTGGAAGTGGTCAAGGCCTTACAGGACACCGGGCACCGCGCCATGGCGGTGGAAGTCGACATTACCCAACCCGAAGCGGCTGACACCCTGCTCGACGAAGTCGAGGCCACCCTCGGCCCGGTCGATATCTTCATCAACAACGCCGGCGCCTGCCAGCACGCGCCAGCGCTGGATGTCACCCCGGAAGGATGGCAGGACATCTTCAATATCAACGTCCACGGACTCTGGTACTGCGCCCAGGCCGCCGGACGGCGGATGCAGTCGCGCGGCGGCGTGATCATCAACATTGGCTCGATCTCGGCGATGATCGTCAACCGCCCACAGATGCAGCCCGCCTACAACGCCTCCAAGGCCGCGGTGCATCAATTGACCAAGTCGCTAGCCGCGGAATGGGCCCCCTACGGCATTCGCGTCAACGCGCTGGCTCCCGGCTACGTCAAGACCAGCATGGCGCCGGTCGACGACCCCAAGTTCAAGCCACGCTGGATCGACGACGCACCCATGCAGCGCGCCGCCACTCCCGAAGAGCTCGGCCCCACCATCGTCTACATGGCCAGTAATGCATCGAGTTTCATGACCGGCTCCATCGTCGTGGTGGATGGCGGCTACACCCTCTGGTAACCACAATTCGAGTAACCGCCCGACCCGCAAGGAACCCGACATGGCAACGCTAAAACTCAACAACATCGTCAAAGACTTCGGCGGCACCCAAGTCATCAAGGGGGTCGATCTAGAGGTCAAAGACCGCGAATTCGTGGTCTTCGTCGGGCCCTCGGGCTGCGGCAAGTCGACCTTGATGCGCATGATCGCCGGGCTCGAGAGCGCCACCAGCGGCGACATCTCGATCGACGGTGAGCGCATCAATGACGTTGGCCCGGCAGACCGCGGCCTAGCAATGGTCTTCCAGAGCTACGCGCTTTACCCGCATATGACTGTCGAGGACAACATGGGCTTTAGCCTGCGTCTGGCCAAGGTGTCCAAAGCAGAGCGCCGGGAGAAGGTTCTCGCCGCCGCCCGCATCCTGCAGCTCGAAGAGCTTCTCGACCGCAAGCCCCGCGCTCTGTCCGGCGGCCAGCGCCAGCGCGTGGCTATCGGCCGGGCAATCGTACGCAACCCGAGCATCTTCCTATTCGACGAGCCGCTATCAAATCTCGACGCAGCGCTGCGTGTACAGATGCGCATTGAACTGGCGCGGTTGCACGAGGAACTAGACGCGACAATGATCTACGTTACCCACGACCAGATTGAGGCTATGACCATGGCCGACAAAATCGTCGTGCTGCAGGGCGGCGTGGTCGAGCAGATCGGTTCGCCAATGGCGCTCTACCACCACCCTGCCAACCGCTTCGTGGCCGGCTTCATTGGTTCTCCAAAAATGAACTTTCTGGATGTCGAAATCCGCGGGGCTAACGCTGAGGGAGTCGACGTGGTGCTGCCCGGCGGCGATTGCCGAATACCGGTGGAGAGCAACGGTATCAGCACAGGCGATACGCTGACGTTGGGGATCCGTCCAGAGCACCTCACGCTTGATGATCAGGGGCCGTTGACGGGTAACATTTTGGTCATCGAGCGCCTTGGCGGAGCGACCACACTGTATCTAGAGAACGCTGACAGCCAATGGACATTGGTAGCCGACGGCAATGTCGCTCACCGGGTGCACGATCAAGTACGCTTTTCCTTCGATCCGGCCTGCGCGCACCTTTTCAATGGCAGCGGCGAGGCACTGCCCCACCGACACCGCCATCCACTGGTCGCCATTGACCGCAATGAAAACCGTGCGCCGTCAGCCTGAAGGTTACTGCTGGCTTTAGCCCACCCGATGCTGCTTTAGCAGAGTAAGGCTTCTTTCTTCTTCGTTTTGCGGCATTGAGGGCGCTTGGCGGGTGCCTACCAGCACATACCACTCTGCCTCGGAAAGGTAGGTTTGGCACCAGTGGCCAAGGTCGTCGGCACAGTCTTCGCGGGTAAGCTGACCGCTACGGTAGTCGTGCGCCAGGAGGAGTAAATTTTGGCGGGCGGTGCGTGCACGGGCATTGCCACCGTGCACTTTTGCCAGCGGGCAGCGTCGGTCATAGGCGGCGTTGGTTAACGCATTAAGCCAACGTTCTAATTCATGCGCTTGAATTCCACCATACACTGCCACGCTTGAGCTCCCTGCCCCATTGAAAGGGCATTAGCCTGCCCGAATTAAGGGCCGCTGTCACTGGTTAAACTTTGTCCGTGTAAAGATACTACTTTTAAACTTGCTCAGTGCCATTTTTGCTCCCTTCAAATCCATGTAACACGTTGGCTACATTGACACCAATTTCATCCACCGCATAGCCACCTTCCATCAGCAACACACTGGGCAGGCCTGTTCGGGCTAGACGTTGGCCTAAGGTGATGAAGTCTTCACTGGCAAAGGTGAATGCACTAATGGGGTCATTTTCATAGATATCGACACCCAGCGATACAATCAGCAGTTCGCACCCAGCCGCTTGAATTTTTGCCAACGCCTGTTCAAGTGTCGCCATCCAGGTGGCCACGCTGGTACCCGGCGGCAACGGGTAATTGACGTTAAAGCCCTTGCCTTGCCCTTCGCCATCTTCATCAGCGTAGCCCAAATAGTAAGGAAAGGTGACCTCAGGGTCGCCGTGCAACGAGATAAACAGCACATCGTCACGCTTGTAGAAAATCTGCTGGGTGCCGTTGCCGTGGTGGAAATCGACGTCAAGAATGGCGACCCGGCGTTTGCCTGCATCCAGCGCTCTTTGTGCAGCAATCGCCGCATTATTGAAAAAGCAGTAACCACCAAACTGATCAAAAGCGGCATGGTGCCCAGGCGGGCGGCAAAGGCCAAAACTGGGTTCGCCGGTTTGTAGCGTATGCTCTAGCGCGCCTAACGCCACGTCTTTGCTCGCCATAGCGGCTTCAAAGGTGCCTGCCGAGATCGACGTTTCCGCCGCCAGCGCGTAGTAGCCTAGCCGGCCGCTAACAGCGCTCGGAATGCGGTCACCCCGCATGGTTCGGGCGGGCCAAATATTGGGAATCGCCTCGCCCTCATGCCCAGCCGCTTGCCACGCTTGCCAACAGTTGGCTAAGAACGTTACATAGTCTTTATCGTGCACCGCCAGTACCGGCGCTAACCCATAGGCATTGGGCGCGTGGATCTCACCAAGACCTGACTGGCGAAGCTGCTTAAGCACCAATTCGACGCGCTCAGGGCACTCGAAGGGCGCGACCAGTGTGCCATCATGTAGCTCAGTGCGCGCTTGGCGTAAACGGCTATCCTCTGAGTAAAATATCAACATCCGGGTTCCTTAATCGGCGTCTAATTGAACAGGCCACTGCTTGGCCCAGCGGCGTTTATAGCTCGGTGTTTGCTGCTTTAACTGGTACTCAGCCCGGCTGGCGGCGGCGCGGTCTGTAAACGGCTGGGCACCCAGCAGCGCAACGGGCGGGTTGGCACGGGTATAGCGCGCGCCTTTGCCCGCACAGTGCGCTTGATAACGCTTTGCCAGATTATTGGTAATGCCTGCATAGGTACCGCGCTGGCACTCTAGCAAATAGAGATACCATTGAGGGTCGGTTTCCTGAGGCTGAACGATGCCACTATTCACCGCAGCAAGCCTTTAATTTGCGCCCGCTACCGCACAAGCACGGGTCGTTTCGGCGCGGCTTTAAGCGGCTAAGCGTAGGTGTGCCATCCACGTACCACCAGCGCTGCTGCTCGTTAACGAAGCGGGAGACCTCTTCTAATACGTGCCAGCCTTTTTGCGCTCGCCCTTTTTCATAAAAACAGGCACGAAAATGCACATAACCGACAGCATCGAGTGGCGGCTCCGCAGAGACGATAGATAGCGACTTCCACTCAGCATCAGGATCAAGCGCAAGCTCCTCAGGCCGTGTGGTGGAGTGCCAGGTAGCCAGCAAATAATGGCTTAGGCCCAATGAAAAGGCACTATACCGGGACCGCATCAAGGCCTCGGGTGTAGGGGCAGGCTCGCCTTGATGATAACGGCCACAGCAGTTTTCTAGCGTTTTATCGTGGCCACAGGGGCAACTTAAACGTGCAGTAGGGGTCATAGAAAAGTGTCTCTAGCAGCATAGACGGTAGCCTAACCGATTCGTACGACGTGCGTCGTGCGATGTGTTGCCGTTTTGTTTCAGCATTCTTACTGTGTTAGGTGCTGTGTTAGGTATATAGTGGCTGAGCAACATATTCAAACGATGGGGTACAAATCACGATTGATCATTCTTTCCAAAATTTTTGGAGGTTCTCCTATGAAGGTCTTTAAACCGGAATGGCAGTGCACGTTTAGCGTAAACGAAGGCGCGGAAGAATCAGCAACTTGGAAAGAGAAAATCGCGTGGCGGCTCAGGGGAGTTGCGGATCGGCTAGAAGGCGGCGGGCGCACGGTAAAAATCGATTACCGAGTGACGCCAGCGGTTAGCCAGCAAGAAGTCGATACTTGCTTAGGTAAGGGCTTCGAAGTAACTCAGCGTCTGCTGACACAGTTAGCCCAACAGCAGGCGTGCGAAGATGTGATGCGCCATGCCAAAGCTGAGCTGTTTGAACAACATCCTCAGCACTAAAGCGGCACGGTATAAAAGCAGTATGAAAAAATCCCACTCCTTCAACAGGGTGGGATTTTTCTTGGTAGGTCTTTAATTGGCTTCAACCGGCTTTTCGAGCGCACTCCCCATTTTGGTTAGAAAGTCCTCGCACGCTTCGAGCTGTTCAATATCGATATATTCATCGGGCTGATGCGCTTGGGCGATGCTGCCGGGGCCAAGAATAATAGTCTGTAATCCTTGCCCCTGGAACTGCCCCGCTTCCGTTGCGTAAGCCACCGCGTGGTTGCAGCAAGCAGCGGGCAAATGGTCTTTGGCTAAGCGCAGCACCTGGTCGTTTTCCCGGTCGGCCAGCCCCGGCACTGTAACATTAAGCGGCTCGGTGGTGATCTCAACGTGCTTGCCATTGGCTGTTAGCTCGGCGCTTAGCTGTTCGCAAAACGCCTCATATCGCGCGTATATTTCGTCGAAAGTGTCCGTGGGCAAATGGCGAATTTCCCACTCAAACTGACACTCTCGCGCCATTATATTGATCGCCGTACCGCCTTTTATTTTGCCTACGTGTAAGCTCGTATGAGGCACGTTAAAGGCCTCATCGACGCGCCCCTCTTCCACCAACGCCGCCATGGTGTCCTCAATAAAGGTCACCAACCTGGCCGCTACGTGAATGGCCGAGGTGCCCTGGTTAACCTGACTGCTATGGGCTTCGCGTCCTATCACCGTGGTGCGCAGATTGGTCGCCCCTTTCTGCGCCACCACCGGCTGCATACTGGTCGGCTCGCCGACGATCACATGAGCGGTAGTGGAGTAGTGTTCGTAAAAGCGCTTAATGAGGCTTGGCGCGCCCACGCAGCCGATTTCTTCATCGTAGGAAAACCCCAAATAGATCGGCTGCTGCAATGGCGCCTTGGCCCACTCGGGCACTCTCGCCAGCACGCAAGCGATAAAGCCTTTCATATCGCAGCTGCCGCGACCATACAAACGCCCATCGCCGCCGTCACGCAGAGTGAACGGATCACTCGACCACGGCTGACCCGCCACGGGCACCACATCGGTATGCCCGGAAAGCATCACGCCGCCCGGCGCCTCGGGGCCGATTCTTGCGACCAAATTGGCTTTTTTCCCGCAGGGGCTCATTACCCGCTCGGCGCTAACGCCGTACTCTGCCAAATAGCCTTCAACGTACTCAATCAGCGCCAAATTGGATTCGCGGGAGGTGGTGTCAAAAGCGACCAGTTTTTCGAGCAGCGCAATGGCGTTAGGCATGAGATTTTCTTTCCTAGCGTGTCAAAATAGCGTTGCCTTAACCCTAACACCCTCCCGACCCTTCGCCTACTCCTCCCTCTAGCGTTGGATGTCATCGCGTGTTCATCTCACGTTCATCTAAACGACATCTACATTGCTTAGTGTTCAATGCAGCTAAAAACTTCAACAACCGCATTATCACGAGCTTATCAACACCGCTGATCGAGCTCAGGCCCACAAGGAGCTGTTATGTCTCGTTTTACACTGCACGCGCTTGCTGTCGGGGTAGCCACTGCCAGCCTCAGCCTCTCTGCCCACGCCACAACCGAAGTCAGCTGGTGGCACGCCATGGGTGGCCAGTTAGGCGAAATTCTCGAAGGCATCACCACCGATTTCAACGCTTCCCAAGACGATTACCGGGTCGTTCCCAGCTATCGCGGCACCTATACCGAAACCATGACGGGCGCGATTGCCGCCTTCCGCGCCGATGAACAGCCGCACATTCTTCAGGTCTTTGAAGTCGGCACCGGCACCATGATGAACGCCGAAGGCGCCATCTACCCAGTGTACGAACTGATGGAAGACCACGGCCGTCCGTTTGACCTCGACGCGTTCTTGCCCGCCGTTGTGGGTTATTACACCGACACCAACGGCAACATGCTGTCTTTCCCGTTCAACTCCTCTACGCCCATCATGTACTACAACCGGGACATGTTTGAAGAAGCTGGGCTGGATCCCGAGCAGCCGCCCGAGACGTGGTCAGAAGTCGCCGAGTTCTCCCGTCAGCTGGTTGATTCCGGTGCGGCCAGCTGCGGTTTTACCACCTCATGGCCAAGCTGGGTGATGCTGGAGAATTTCTCTGCCATGCATAACTCGCCGTTAGGTACGCTGGAAAACGGCTTTGGCGGTTTGGAAACCGAGCTGAACTTCAACAACGAGCTGGTCGCACGCCACTGGGATAACTTGCACGATTGGCAGGAAGAGAACGTCTTCCGCTGGGCTGGCCCCGGTACCGGCCCCGATTCCGAACCGATGTTCTATTCACAGGATTGCGCGATTTTCTTCGGTTCCTCTGCTTCCCGCGCCGATGTCGCCGCTAATTCAGAATTTGAAGTCGGCTTCGGCATGCAGCCCTACTACGAAGACGTAGAGGACGCTCCGCAGAATTCCATTATCGGTGGCGCTACCTTGTGGGCAATGCAAGGGCACAGCGATGACGAGTACGCAGCCGTTGCCGCGTTCTTCGAGTACCTTTCGCAGCCCGAAGTACAGGCTGATTGGCACCAGCAAACGGGCTATCTGCCCATTACTCAAGCCGCTTGGGACCTAAGCGAAGAACAGGGCTACTACGAGGAAAATCCCGGTGCGGATATTGCGCTGGAACAGATGACGCTGAACGAGCCGACCGAAAACTCCAAAGGCCTGCGCTTTGGCAACTTCGTGCAGATTCGCGACATCATCTCAGAAGAAATGGAAGCGGTGATGACCGGTGACAAATCCGGCCAGGAAGCGGCTGACGATGCGGTGGAACGCGGCAATAATCTGCTGCGTGACTTTGAAGCTGCCAACCAGTAACTAAGCACTCACTTCGCCGCCTGCCCAAATGGGCAGGCGGCGAAGTCGTTTAATGCGAGCTACCCATGCAAACCAAACGCATGACCTTTCCGGGTCGCTGGCTGCCTTTCGCACTGCTAGCGCCACAGGTGATCATCACTCTGATCTTTTTTATCTGGCCAGCGGGCCAGGCGCTGTATCAATCCGTTCTACGCGAAGATGCCTTTGGGCTGAAAACCACCTTTGTGGGTCTGGAGAACTTTGCCCGGCTATTTCGCGACGGCAGCTATGTGAACTCGCTGTCGGTGACGGTGGTATTCGCCGTGGGCACCACGCTGCTATCCATGTCGGTTGCTCTGCTCTTGGCTAGCACCGTCAACCGGATGATTCGCTCGGGCAGCACCTACACGACGCTACTGGTATGGCCCTATGCTATCGCCCCTGCCCTTGCTGGGGTGTTGTGGTGGTTTATCTTCAATCCCTCCATTGGCATTGTGCCTTACATGCTTGAGATGGTGGGCTACCGCTGGAACCACCGCAATTCAGGCAGCGACGCCATGCTGCTGGTCATTTTAGCCGCCGCTTGGAAGCAAATTTCCTACAATTTTCTATTTTTCTTGGCGGGCATGCAGTCCATTCCGCAATCGCTAATTGAAGCGGCCTCGATTGACGGTGCCAGCCCCATCAAGCGTTTCTGGACGATTATTTTCCCCCTGCTCACGCCCACCACCTTCTTTTTGATGGTAGTCAACGTGGTATACGCCATGTTTGACACCTTTGGCATTATCCACGCCACAACCCAAGGCGGCCCGGCTCAGGCAACTAACATACTGGTTTACAAGGTATATGCCGACGGCTTCATAGGGCTCAACCTGGGCTCTTCGGCGGCCCAATCGGTGATTTTAATGGTCATTGTGGTGGCGCTGACGGTGATCCAGTTCCGCTTTATCGAGCGGCGAGTTAACTATTAATAAGCCCTTTTTAACGACTATCAAGCCCTTGTCATCAGTCCCTATGGACCCGTCTTTTGGAGAGAGCGTGCAATATGGTTGAGAACCGACCCTGGGCCAACTTTTTTGCCCATGCCGTGTTGATCGTGGGCGTAGCGCTAGTGGTTTTTCCCGTTTACGTCGCCATTGTGGCGTCGACTCAGCCACCTGACGAGTTGATGCGCGGCACGATACCGTTGCTGCCCGGCAGCCATGGGATCGAAAACTATACCCAAATGTGGCAATCCGGCGTGTCGTCGGCGAACTCCCCACCCGCCGCACTGATGCTCTGGAACAGCTTTGTGATGGCCATGGCGATCACCGTGGGTAAGCTATTCATCTCACTGCTGTCCGCCTTTGCGATTGTCTATTTCCGCTTCCGTTTTCGAATGTTCTTTTTCTGGTTGATCTTCATCACCCTGATGCTGCCGGTGGAAGTGCGCATTATTCCTACCTTTCAAGTGGTCGCCGACCTGAATATGCTCAATAGCTTTGCCGGGCTGTCGATTCCCTTGATTGCCTCCGCCACCGCGACTTTTTTGTTCCGCCAGTTCTTCATGACCGTACCGGAGGAAATGCTCGAAGCCGCCCGAGTGGACGGCGCCGGGCCGATGAAATTTTTTAAAGACATTCTGCTGCCACTTTCAGTGACTAATATCGCAGCGCTGTTTGTGATCATGTTTATTTACGGCTGGAACCAGTACCTCTGGCCGCTACTGATCACCACTGACCCCGACTACACCACGATCGTGATGGGCATTCAGCGCATGACCTCGGAAGAGAACCCCCAGTGGCACTTGGTCATGGCCGCCGTGGTCATGGCGGCATTACCGCCTGTTTTAGTGATTTTGTTTATGCAACGCCTGTTTGTGAAAGGCCTGACCGAGACGGAGAAATAACATGGCCAGTATTACCTTGGAAGGGCTAAAGAAAACCTATAGCGGCGATGTTCACGCCGTCAAAGGCATCGACTTACACATTGAAGATGGCGAGTTCGTAGTGCTGGTCGGGCCTTCCGGCTGCGGCAAATCTACCCTGCTGCGCATGGTGGCGGGGCTGGAAACCATTACCGAAGGTACGCTCAAAATCGGTGAGCGAGTGGTCAATAAGCTCGAACCCGCCGAGCGTGATATCGCCATGGTGTTCCAGAACTATGCGCTTTACCCGCATATGACGGTGTACAACAACCTTGCTTACGGCCTTAAGAATCGCGGGTTTAAAAAAGACGAGATTGAAAAGCGCGTGCAGGTCGCCGCCAAAATGCTCGAGATCGAAGATTTTCTAGAGCGCAAGCCGCGTAAGCTCTCCGGCGGCCAGCGCCAGCGGGTCGCCATGGGCCGCGCCCTGGTACGCGAACCGGCGGCGTTTCTATTCGACGAGCCGCTCTCCAACCTGGATGCCAAGCTGCGCGTGCAAATGCGTGTGGAGATCAAACAGCTGCAGCGGCGGCTAAAAACCACCAGCCTGTACGTGACCCACGACCAGCTGGAAGCCATGACCCTGGGTGACCGTTTAGTGGTGCTTAACGCCGGGCAGATTGAGCAAGTGGGCACACCCATGGAGATCTATGCCCGCCCTGCGAGCATGTTTGTCGCCGGGTTTATCGGCTCCCCCGCCATGAACATGCTGCCGGTTGATTACTTGAACGAACAAGGCGCCAACGGTCTACTGGATCACCTGCCCGACGGCACCGATATCGTCGGCATTCGTCCGGATGATATGCACTTAGCCCCGCCGTCCGCGCCTCACCTAATAGTCGACTCTACGCTTGCGCTGTTTGAAGCCGCCGGTGCCGAAAGCCACCTGTACGTGACCCTCGCCCACAGCGACCAGCCCACCGTCATCCGCGTATCCGGCCAGCCGCCGGTTGCCGAAGGCGAAACCCTGCGCTTTTATGTGACCCGCGACGCGCTACACCCTTTCAACAGCGCTACGGGAAAACGCACGGAGGATTAAGCTATTCGCTTTGCGCCAGCCAGGTCGACGGCAGCGCCGCGTACCGTATGGCCGTCGCCACCAACAGCGGTAAAATTATTGGTGGCAATGGCCACGTCGAGCAGCGTCAGGCGGTTACCAGGGGAGGGAATCCCCATTGCTATGCCAAAAACCGCCGGTATTATCTAGCGTTAGCGCTTCAATCCGGGCGGCAATGCCCAACGCGGCCTCTTGCGGGCTGATCAAGCCACCAAAATTAACCATCCGCGTTTGCACATACCCCGGATGCAGCTGAGCCACGGCAATCCCGCGGGGCTTTGAATCCATCGCCAACGATTTACCAAACGCATTAAGGGCCGCTTTAGAGGCACGGTAACCATAGCGACCACCGGAATCGTTATCCGCTATCGAGCCCATACGGCTAGTGATATTAGCGATTTTGCTCCCTTTTTTGAGGTTAGGCAGCAGCGCCTCTGCTACTCGCAGGGGCGCATAGGCGTTGATTTCCATCTGCTCGCGGATCGTATCGAAATCAAGACGCCCCAGAGACTCATCGTGCAGCCATCCTGCATTGTTAATTAACAGATCAATCGTTTGGCCATTAAGCACTTCGACGAGTCGAGCGACATCGTCGGGCTGGGTGACGTCAATGCCGTCGATTACCTGCTCAGCCAAACGGTCTAGCTCTTCCGACGTCTGGCGACAGACGCCTAACACTCGCCAACCTGCATCAACGTAATGCATTGCTAACGCTAAACCGACACCACGGTTGGCCCCTGTAATTACAACGGTCGATTGCATTGTTAACTCCCGGCTGGTTTTTTGAAATCAGTACAAGGGTAGCCCATCTGTACGCTTATCAGTGTCATCGTCTCTCAACACATCCAGGGATAAAACGAGCACCCAGGCCCGTGCCGAGCATGTCATCGCTTATTCATCTGCTTGACTCCGCAGTGTCACTATTCTCATCCAGGATGATGACAAACGTGATAAACGGATGAATCGCTCATGCGGCTCTGTATTGTTAGTGAAACATGGTCTCCAGACATCAATGGCGTTGCCCATACGCTGAGCCGGTTAAACGGCGAACTCAATCGGCAAGGAGTGCTGGTTGATGTTATTCGTCCGCGCCCACGGGTAGCGGATAGCGCCACTGGCATTAACTGTGAGCGCCAGGTGCAGCGCTTTGCGTTGCCGGGCTATACCGATGTACAAGTTGGCTTGGTAACACCGGCGACCCTACGTCGCTTTTGGCGTCAGCATCGTCCTGATGTTATCTATGTGGCTACCCAAGGCCCTCTGGGCTGGGCGGCCCGGCAGGCGGCGCGGCGTCTCAATATTCCCCTGGTAGCGGGTTGGCACACTAATTTTGACCACTACTGCAAAGACTATGGCGTTACGTGGCTAACCTCTGCCACCCAGCGCTACCTGCGCTATTTTCATAACGGCTGTGTATTGACGCTGGTGCCAACTCACCTTCAGGCCGCATCGCTAAAACGTCAAGGCATTCGTGGCGTCCGGGTAATGTCGCGCGGATTGGATGGTGAGCGCTTTTCACCCGCCCACCGCGATAGTTCATTACGCCAATCCTGGGGGGTTAGCGAGCATCAACCGGTAGCGCTTTACGTAGGCCGGCTAGCAGCGGAAAAAAACCTGACCTTGCTACAAGAAAGCTTTCTCGCCATGCGTGAAGTGCGCCCCGATATTGCCCAAGTGATCGTCGGCGACGGCCCCGCGCGGGCACAGCTGCAGAAAGCGCTGCCTGATGTGCACTTCACCGGTTTTGTGGGGCAAGAATCGCTTGCCCGCCACTACGCCAGCGCCGATCTGTTTATCTTCCCTTCGCTTTCCGAAACCTGGGGCAATGTAGTAGCGGAAGCCATGGCCAGCGGTTTGGCCGTCGTCGCCTATCACCACGCTGCCAGCGCCGAACTCATTAACAGTGGCCATAACGGCATCACCGTTCCCGCTGGCGATAGCGCTGCCTTTCAACAGGCAGCGGTAGAGCTCTGCCAACACCCGGCTGATTACGCAAGGTTAGGCCGTGTGGCACGCTTGCGCGCGCTTGAGCAAAGCTGGTCAGGGATTGCCGAGCAGTTTGTCAGTTATTTACACCAAGCCCAGGAGGCCCACCATGCGCCCGCGTCCGCTTGTCGTATTTGATCGTCTTGACCTGCTGGAGTGGCAATTCTGCCAACGCATAGCGCGGCTATCGTTCTATCGGCCCTGGCGCCTGACCTTGCAGGCCGCCAGCCGCTTAGGCGATTGGCCTGTATGGGTGCTCCTCATTATTGCCCAGCCATGGCTTCAGCCCAATGGCACTTGGCGGCTAATGCAGTACAGCGGGGTCGCGTTGTTTGCCGTGGTGGTTTATCGGCTGGTGAAAACACGCTTATGCCGCGAACGGCCCTTCATTACTTACGGTAAAGGCATTGAGTGCTGCGAACCGGCCCGCGACCGTTACAGCTTTCCCAGCGGCCACACCATGCACGCGGTGATGTTTAGCGTCTTAGTGGCCGCCCACACTCCGTGGTTGCTACCGGTGATTCTGCCATTAACAGTGCTGATTGCCATTTCCCGGGTGGGGCTGGGCCTGCACTATGTCAGCGATGTGTTGGCAGGTGCCGCAATGGGTTACGCCTTTGCCTTAGCCAGCTTGTATTGGATGGGGTGAAAAGCCGAGGTAAAAACGCCCGCATTAGCGGGCGTTTTTATTTCATAATATCAAATGGTTAGACATCAGGTGGTCTGTCGTTGCTTTCATCCAGGCTAGCCATGAAGGATGTCTTAACCATCATGTACACGCCTAACCCCGAAAAACCTAAGAACAAAATAAACATGCATAACATCAATGCCATCGCCATAATCTTGTCCCTGAGAGTCTGCGGCTGCCACGTTAACGTTTTCTAACCGCTACTTTTTGATTTCCTCAAAGGATAGACTAAATCGCGATTTTAGTCGGCATCAACGCGACGCAAAAAAACCACCTCGCTTTCACGAGATGGTCATTTTGCATCGTATCCAGTCCCTGGTTTCGATGAGTAACGCATCCTGCGTTACCACCAGTGAGTGGGCTGAGTGTCCTTTAACATCCTGTTTGTTTATCGGCGTCCTGCCTTCCTTCTGCCTGTCAGCCCACTCACTTAGTTTCTATCGCTGACTGTTAACTAACCTATGGCTGTCAATGCGCTTACTGCTGATTACTTTTACTTAACTGGCTTTTACTTTTACTCCCCTAACTTGCTGCAGCTTCTGGGCCAAATAACGCGAATAAAAAATAAATCCTTTAAAAACATGGTTTTATAAAATAACGCCGTGCCAAAAACCCACATTCCGGCAGCCTATTACATGTGCAAAACTGACACATGCGACAGAAACACACGGTATTGGGGCGATTTCCTCTTGGTAGGCATAGCGGAACGCCCCAGCAAGGATTATTTTACCAGCAGCTGTTTAACCGCTGCTCTCAATAGAGCGATACTCAACGTATAAAGCACGCAAAAGCATGCTTACAAGGAGAACGACAATGAAACGCGCTGTTGCCCTGGTTTTATTAATGTTGATGACTCTGCTGCTGGTAAGCGGCTGTAATACTATTCACGGTGCCGGTGAAGACCTCGAACAAGGTGGCCGAGCTATCCAACGATCAGCGAGCTAACCATTATGATGACGGTTTATCTATCCCACGGCTTAGAGAGCGGGCCTGGCGCATTGAAAATGCAGGCCCTGAAAGGCATTGCCGAAAAAATCGACGACTGCGAGCCCGTCGTGATGGACTATCGAGGCATGCCAGAACCTCAGCAGCGCTTGGAACACCTATTAACGGTCCTAGCCGAACGGGGTGACCCACCCGCCCGCTGCGTAATGGCAGGCTCAAGCTTGGGCGGCTGGTTAAGTGCAGCGGTAAGTGCTCAGCAGCCCGTACTGGGCTGTTTTTTGCTGGCGCCTGCGCTTGGCTTAGCCGACTACCCAGAAACCTCTCCGGTCATTCAG
This sequence comes from Halovibrio sp. HP20-59, assembly GCF_033052795.2. Classification (NCBI taxonomy): domain Bacteria; kingdom Pseudomonadati; phylum Pseudomonadota; class Gammaproteobacteria; order Oceanospirillales; family Halomonadaceae; genus Halovibrio; species Halovibrio sp. HP20-59. Next base: position 24,306 of record NZ_JAWJUW020000014.1, on the reverse strand, counting down.
GCGCGTTATACCCATATCATTCACGGTTGGCGAGATGATGTCGTTGCGCCTGAGCCGGTGATTGAACGCGCCCGCCTACAGCGGTTATCGCTGCGAATGGTCGATGACGACCATCGCCTGTATGCCAGCCTCGATACCCTACTGCACGATTTTGAGCGCTTTTTGGGCCAATGCCGCTTGGCTAGCTAGCCACATACAGCCATCGTCATAAAACAAACATTCGACAACAGCCATCAAAACCTATACAAATGGTATACATCAAAAAGGAGATGGCTTATGTTAGGCATGTTTAAGCGCGACCCCAAAAAGAAACTTCAGCAAGAGTATGAACGTAAACTGCAAGCCGCGATGGAAGCCTCGCGCAATGGCGATATGCGCGCCAACGCCACGCTTACCGAAGAAGCGGAAGCGTTACTTGCCGAGATTAGACGTGTTGAAGCGCAACAATAGCTTGATCAGAAAAAGCCGCCGCCTTGGCGCTCTTACGGCTTTCACGTTGGCTAGCCTGTTGCCCAGCGTGGCCCTGGCGGCCTGCCCAGCCCCAAGTCAATGGTGGCAGGCTGAGCAGTCGCTCACTAATGCTGAACTGCTGCCTACAGCGGCTCAGCAGCAAGTGGTGTTACTCGGCGAACAGCACGATGACATAACCCACCACCGCTGGCAGTTGCACACTCTTGCGGGGCTGCACGCCCTGCGCGACGAAATGGTAATTGGCTTGGAAATGTTGCCGCGCAGCGCCCAGCCAGCCCTTGACGCCTGGATCGCTGGCGGCATAGATACCGACACTCTACTAGCGGAAACCCGCTGGGAAGAGGTATGGGGGTTTGAGGTAAGTCTGTATATGCCCATCCTAGAGTTTGCCCGAATGGCGCAAATTCCACTCATCGCTCTCAATATCGACCCCGCCCTACGCCAGCGGCTAGTCAATGAAGGCTGGGATAGCGTGAGCACTGAAGAGCGCCATGGAATATCGCCACCCCAACCGGCCAGTGAAGGCTACCAAGCGCGGCTCGCTGAGGTGTTCAACCAGCACGCCATGGGCAGTGCCTCTGACGCGCTTGAGCGCTTTGTACAGGCCCAGCTAGCCTGGGATGTCGCCATGGCCCAGCGCTTGGCCGAAGCCACCCAGGGCGGCGCCCTGGCTGTGGGTTTAATGGGGCTAGGCCATGTGGCCTACAACGAAGGCGTTGCCTACCAGCTAGACGCCTTGGGCATTAACGACACGCTAAGCCTGCTCCCCTGGCAGCGCCGTCACTGCGAGCTGCCTGACAGCACACTTGCCGATGCGCTATATATACTCAGAGACGACTAGCTTACTCGCTGACCAGGCACAGTTATTCGTCTGCTAAAGCGGGCAGCAGTGTTTTCAGTTTACGAGTGAGCGTATTACGCCCCCAGCCTAGCAACTCTGCGGCCTCACCCTTGCGCCCGCCGGTATGTTTAAGCGCCGTTTCAATCAGGATACGCTCGAAATCAGGCACCGCTTCTTCCAGAAGATGCGTATGGCCCTCTGCCAATGCATGATCAGCCCAGTCCCGAAACGCGGTGCGCCAATCGCCATGGGCACTGCTCTCGGAAGCGCTTGTTGAACGCAGCTCAGGCGGCAAATCTTCGACCAGAATTTCCCGCCCTGACGCCATCACGGTTAGCCAGCGGCAGATATTCTCTAACTGGCGCACGTTACCCGGCCACGGTAGGCGGGTTAGGTGGGCTTCCGCGTCGCTGGTGAGTACTTTGATATCGGTAGACAGCTCTTTCGCTGCCTCGGCTAAAAAGTGCCGGGTCAACCGTGGGATATCTTCGCGCCGTTCGGCCAACTTCGGCAGATGAATGCGGATAACATTTAAACGATGGAACAAATCTTCCCTAAAACGCCCGTCTTCAACCAACTCTTCTAAATTTTGGTGGGTGGCGGCAATAATACGCACGTCCACTTTTATCGGCATATGACCGCCCACCCGGTAGAATTCACCGTCGGCCAATACACGCAACAAGCGTGTTTGCGTTTCAGACGGCATATCGCCTATTTCATCTAAAAACAGCGTACCGCCGTTGGCTTGCTCAAAACGCCCTTGGCGCTGCTGAGAGGCGCCGGTAAAGGCCCCCTTCTCATGGCCAAACAGCTCCGATTCGATCAAATCGCGGGGAATCGCCGCCATGTTTAAGGCGATAAACGGCTTCCCTTCCCGTGGGCTGTGCTGGTGAAGCGCCAAGGCAACGCGCTCTTTACCGGTTCCCGATTCACCGTTGATCAACACTGTGATATGCGAATGGGAGAGACGGCCAATCGCGCGAAACACCTCCTGCATCGCTGGCGCTTCGCCGATAATTTCCGCGTTTAACCCTTCCGGCACGGTTACCGGGCGCTGGCGTTCGCGGGCATGCGCCACGGCGCGGCGCACCAGTGCCAAGGCTTCGTCAACGTCAAACGGTTTGGGCAGGTACTCAAACGCGCCGCCCTGATAAGAGGCCACCGCGCTGTCCAGATCTGAGTGCGCAGTCATCACAATGACCGGCAGATCAGGGTGCGCTTCGCGCAAGCGGGCCATTAAATCCAAACCGTCGATACCGGGCATACGGATGTCGGTGACCAACACGTCTGGGGGGCTTTCCAGCAAGCGCTCAAGCGCCGTATCGGCACGCTCAATACATTCCACGTCTAGGTCGGGCTGTGCTAGCGCGCGCTCTAGCACCCAGCGGATAGCCCGATCATCATCGACAATGACCACCCGCGCAACATCATTACGTGCAGCCTCAGTCATGACGCTTCTCCGGTGAAAGTAATATCATGGGAATCAATAAACGAAATTCGGTATGTCCAGGACGTGATTCGCATTCGATCAATCCTTGATGTTGTTGCAAAATCGACTGGGCAATAGAGAGCCCCAGGCCGCTGCCTTCAGAGCGCCCCGACACCATGGGGTAAAACAGCGTTTCCTGAAGCGTATCGGGAACGCCAGGGCCATTATCGATGACGGCGACTTCGCTAACTAAGCGGTGGCGCTCGGCGCCCAGGGTAAACTGGCGACGGGAGCGGGTGCGCAATATCAGGGTCGGCTCCGGCGTTTGCGCATCGTTCATCGCCTGCACAGCGTTGCGCGCCACATTGAGCACCGCCTGAATCATTTGCGACTCATCACCGGAAAGGTCGGGCAGGCTAGGGTCATAATCGCGGCTAATCAACACGCTGGGATGCTCGGCTATCAGCAACGCTCTCACCCGCTCAAGCACTTTGTGAATATTCAGCGGTTCGTGCTTGACGATGTAATTGGGGCCCAGCATGGAATCGACCAGGTCGCGCAATCGATCCACCTCTTCGACGATGATATAGGTGTATTCGCGCAACGCCGGATCGTCTAAATCCCGTTCCAACAGCTGCGCGGCGCCACGAATACCACCGAGCGGGTTTTTCACTTCATGCGCAAGGCCGCGGGCCAGTACCTTGATGGTCTCTTGACGAGTGGTCAGCGCCTCTTCGCGGGAAATTTGCATTAACCGATCGCGGGGCTCTACTTCCAAGAGCAGCTCGTCGTCTGATAACGGCGTTACCGTGTAGTCAACGGTAAGTGGTTCACTATTAATTAGCGGCGTAATCCGCGCTTCCCGCTGGGTGTAAGGGTGAAACGCATCGCGCGCTTTCGCCAACACCTCATCAATACTGTCGTCACCGAGCAGCGTATCTAAGCTAATGCCCTTCACACGGCTGAGGCTGACCGCCAATAACGCTTCGGCCGCTGGGTTCATCCAACGCACGCGTAGCTTACCGTCGAGCAGCAATACAGCCGTCGTAAGATGTTCAAGTAAGCGCTGATGCATGGTGGTGTCCTGATAAATCGCGTCTTCCATCGCCGTTACAGACCTACAAGTGGATGATCAATGCGGAAGCTGCAAGAAGCGCGCCAATTAGCCATTAGCGGTGATTTGCACGGCTTACGCGCATAACCATCGCGCAAGCTGATCCTTTTTAGGGCGCTAACGGAAACGAACCGACCGATTAATGCACTATTTTAGTGCATTGAGTTTTTTGAGAAACCGCTTTAAGGCGTCCCTTTTTAAGGGACTATAACCATCACTGGCGCGGAGCGGTGTTGCAGCCGTTGACTGCTATCCAATAACTCAGCTTGAAGCTCGTGACGGCCCGCCGCCAGCCCCGTTAGCCAGAACACATCGCTGTGCAACGCTGACTGGCTAACGTTACCATTCACCAACAGCCGCACCTGGTGGTCCTCGCGCAGCGGTGGGGCAATCGCGATTTCCACTGACGTCATTGCCTTATCCAAACGTGCGCCTTGCTGGGGCAAGGCAATTGAAAAGTGGTCGTAGGGCATAAAAGGCTGCCCCGGTTTGCCACGCGGGCGCACATCGGCTGTTGTGGTCCTTAGTGCAAGCGGCAAGCCCGGCAATGGGGCTAACTCTAGCGCCTCTCCCCCTTGGCCTGGCTTATCGGTAAAAGTGACGTTGCCATGCTCATCGATGACGCGGTAAACCGTTTGCCCAAACGTCGCCTCGCTGATGCCCAATAGGCTAACCACGAAACCGAACGCGGCCACCCTGGTCATTATTTTGTTAACCATACCGCCCCTGATAATAAAAAACCCCGCCGGAGCGGGGTTTGAGCACTATTCGTTATCAATAGCGCTGATTAGCAGCTGTAGTACATATCAAACTCAATCGGGTGAGTCGTCATGCGGATACGCTCAACGTCTTCCATTTTGAGTTCGATGTAAGCGTCGATCATTTCGTCGGTAAACACGCCACCTTCGGTCAAGAACGTACGGTCAGCGTCGAGGGCTTCCAGCGCTTGGTCCAGGCTGTGCGCCACGGTCGGCACCAACTTACCTTCTTCCGGCGGTAGGTCGTAAAGGTTTTTATCCATCGCATCGCCAGGATGGATCTTGTTTTTGATGCCGTCGATACCGGCCATCAACATGGCGGAGAATGCCAAGTACGGGTTGGCGGTCGGATCGGGGAAACGCGCCTCGACACGCTTACCTTTCGGGCTTGCGGTGTAAGGGATACGGATAGAAGCGGAGCGGTTACGCGCGCTGTAAGCCAGCATAACCGGCGCTTCAAAACCTGGCACCAAGCGCTTGTACGAGTTAGTAGAAGCGTTGGTAAAGGCGTTCAACGCACGAGCGTGCTTGATGATGCCGCCAATGTAATAAAGCGCCATTTCAGACAGGCCAGCGTACTCGTCACCGGCGAACTGGTTGTTGCCATCTTTCCAGAACGACTGGTGAACGTGCATGCCCGAACCGTTATCGCCAACCAGCGGCTTCGGCATGAAGGTCGCGGTTTTGCCGTAGGCGTGAGCCACGTTATGGATCACGTACTTCATTTCCTGCACTTCGTCAGCTTTCTTCACCAGCGTATTAAATTTAACGCCGATTTCGTTCTGACCCGCGTTGGAAACCTCGTGGTGGTGAACTTCCACGGTCTGACCAATCGCTTCCAAGGTGTTACACATAGCGCCACGGATGTCGTGGAAGCTATCCACCGGGGGAACCGGGAAGTAGCCGCCTTTGACACGCGGGCGGTGGCCCAGGTTGCCGCCTTCAACTTGACTGTCGCTAGCCCAAGCGCCTTCGTCAGAGGTGATTTTGTACATGGAGCCCTGAATGTCAGACTTCCAATGCACTTCGTCAAAGATAAAGAACTCTGGCTCAGGGCCGAAGAAAGCTGTGTCGCCTAGACCGGTTGACTGCAGGTAAGCCTCTGCACGCTTAGCAATGGAACGCGGGTCCCGATCGTAGCCCTGCATGGTGGCCGGCTCGATAATGTCGCAGCGCAGCACCAAGGTCGCGTCTTCGGTGAAGGGGTCGAGGTAGGCTGAGCCATCCTCAGGACGCAGAATCATGTCGGATTCGTTAATGCCCTTCCAGCCATCAATGGAAGAACCATCGAACATTTGGCCGTTTTCAAAAAATTCTTCGTCAACATCGCGGGCTGGCACTGTGACGTGCTGTTCTTTACCGCGTGTGTCGGTGAAACGCAGGTCTACCCACTTAACATCATGTTCTTCAATTAGCGCGATGGTCTTGGCTGACATTGTGTCCTCCGGTATGAGCGTGGCTTAAAGCTAACGACAGTAAGCTACCGATAAATGTGTTGTTCGACAAACTACGTGCTAAACCACACGTTTGTCATTCTTGTTCGCTCAACGCTTGCTGGCATTGGTGCACAAATCGCTCAGCGAATATTTCCAACCGGCTATCGTTTTAGCACGCCGCAGGGCTTGTGCCTACGACCCGCTAGCCGCTAAAAATCTTAATGCAGAGATTATGCCAACACTGCACCAATATGGCATAAAAAAACCTCAACCACCTGTTTTATAAGCTTTTAAAAACACCCGGCAATGCTTCTTCATGACGCATAAAGCCGCTGCGAGGTATTAAACAGCGATTCAAATCCCTTCTTTGCACCAAAATAAATCAAAAATAAACGCTACTGCCTCAAAATGGTGCACGGAAAGGCGGCATACTTTCTTGTTTGCAAACTTTTCTCTTGCTACTTAAATAAACCGGCTACTACAATAAGTTACAAATTGACATACTTGATCACAGCTGGAGTCAGCAAAATGGGATCGGTTTGCTTTATCGTTGACGCTGTCGTTACGGGGTCAATGTTACCACGGCATTTACAGTCCATTCGTGACTCTGGCGTGGCTGACCATTTATTGCCTATTTTTGTGACCGGTGCTTATACACAGGAGCGCTTGGCCGCTATTGAGCAGCGTTACCATACTCACTTCCTCATCACGCCGCATCTGCCGCTCGGGGCTCGGCTTAACAAAGCCGCGTTTGCCAGCCAAGCTGAATGGCTAATCATTGCGCTGCAAAAACAGCCGCCCTCAGCCACACTATGGCACTCGTTGTATCCCCAACTGACCGCCTCAACACTTGATGCCTTAATCATTGGACTTAAACAGCCTTCGATTCCAGAACGTCTTCTGCGACGTTTAACGGCAAGTGCGCTGTTATTACCACCCTACATGGCGGTTAGGCGGGTTTGGCTAGAACGCTTAGGCGGGTTTGACCCTGAGCTGGACGGAAAAATCGCTATCGACGATTTTATTCAGCGTTTACGCGCCTGCCCCACTCGGCTAAAAAATTACGATGGTCAACAGCTTAGCCAAATAAATGAACCCGAAAACGATACCCTAGCTAACACACCTTATCTTGCTCCTGAATTGCCAGATTGAGAGGGCACGCGCCCCGTGACTGGGTTTCGTGCGGCAACTCACAACCACCCCGCCCGAAGCACCTTTTTTAACGACCTGATTGATAGCCCATGAGGAAGAAGCGACCTACCGAGTAGGACAAGAGCGCCACCTACGTGTCGTGGCATCCCTCTCAGCCGGTAGCGAAGGCGCCCTTAATTTCGTTTTAGAACGGCCCGAGCGGGTTGCCACAATCGCCACGTGAAGCCACGCAAGTACCCCCTTCCGCTGCGCAAACCTTCACCTGGCGCCACCTAGCCTTTCGCAATGATCAAGGTCAATTTGCTAGCGGTGGGAGTCTCTCAACTACATCGCACATCTGGAAGAGTATCGCCTGCGGGTAACCGGCGGTGGATGAACAGCATACATAAGCCCGTTGAAGGCACTACACTAAAGCAATACACATCAAACCATTCATCACGACATTCATCACAGCAAGGAAGACAGCGATGCATCAGCATATCGAATGGGACGAACCCGGCAGCGCCAGTGTTATGCAGTACTTTAAAAAACAACCCGATCAAAGCGGCCAACCCGACCCGGGTGATATTATTTCCGTGCGCTACAACGGCGCCATGGTGCGCGTCAAAGTAGACGCCTACCGAGAAGATGACGCCGTCAGCATCGGCGAAGTCGCCGCGATTATCGACAACAACGGCGGCCGCCACCAAAGCTTCAACAAGCTGGAAGTCGGTCACATCGTCCGGGTACCCGACGACAAACGCGCGCTGGAAACACCACCGCAAGAAGATTAAAGCGCTAGCATTGATCGAAATTCAGCATAAAAGCCACCTATGCGGTGGTTTTTTTGCGGTTCCTCATGGCTCAGTGTGAAAGTATCTCTGCCAGCCTGATAGTTACATAGGTGGGGGTAGCTTTAGCTCGCGACCGTTTGGGCTGCCTGGGCGGCAGCGCACATGGCCGATCATGACGATGTCGTCGACATAGCTTTCTGAGCTTTCTGGGCGGCAGCGCACGGTATGCTAGCGGCTACATTGGACAAGCTGAGTTTCTGAGCTGCCTGGGCGGCAGCACACATGCTTTTATCTACTGCTTGGATAATCATTTTTTTCTGAGCTGCCTGGGCGGCAGCGCACTTGTTGGCAGTAATCTCGGCGGTTCGGTATTTTTTCTGAGCTGCCTGGGCGGCAGCGAACTGGGTGAGCGCTTTTAGTTCTTCCTGCACGTTTTTCTGAGCTGCCTGGGCGGCAGCGAACAAAGAGCGTTTGATCTATGCGCCGAAGTAGCGTTTCTGAGCTGCCTGGGCGGCAGCGAACCCAATGTCACCGCCGACCTGGGCGACGACGTATTTCTGAGCTGCCTGGGCGGCAGCGCACTACGTGCGCCGCGTCATCCTAGACCCGCCTGATTTCTGAGCTGCCTGGGCGGCAGCGCACTGCACTGGAGGCTTTTCTTGAGGAGGCTGATATTTCTGAGCTGCCTGGGCGGCAGCGCACGTAGCTGTTCATTCGGGCGCCCCAGGCTTCGGTTTCTGAGCTGCCTGGGCGGCAGCGCACGAGAGGTTCTAAAAATGAATAAAGGTTTAATATTTCTGAGCTGCCTGGGCGGCAGCGCACTTTGAGCGATGAGCATAGAAGTTCTACTCGAATTTCTGAGCTGCCTGGGCGGCAGCGCACCAAGAGCGATCCGCTACGTACGATAAGCCACATTTCTGAGCTGCCTGGGCGGCAGCGCACTCATCCGCTTCATTGCATAGCCTACTGTTGGTTTTCTGAGCTGCCTGGGCGGCAGCGCACTAGCACGCCGCGAATTGAACCGGGGGCAAAATTTTCTGAGCTGCCTGGGCGGCAGCGCACGTTAGGCCCAGCGCATCCGCTTCCGCCCGCATTTTCTGAGCTGCCTGGGCGGCAGCGCACGACAAGTAGGTAATTTCCCAGGAGGCGCTGGATTTCTGAGCTGCCTGGGCGGCAGCGCACCTCTTGTTTTTCGTGTGTATCCGTTCGTCCCATTTCTGAGCTGCCTGGGCGGCAGCGCACGGTGAGCGGCTGGCCTTTCCAGCCGATGGCCAGTTTCTGAGCTGCCTGGGCGGCAGCGCACGGGCAAGCTGGGCTTTTAGCTCCGCTGGTGAATTTCTGAGCTGCCTGGGCGGCAGCGCACAACAAGTACACCGATGGTGGGAACAGATGACATTTCTGAGCTGCCTGGGCGGCAGCGCACGGGTAGCTGTTTATTCTGACTGATGTAGTAATTTTCTGAGCTGCCTGGGCGGCAGCGCACTTACCCGACGAAGGTGCTTGTACGGACATTCTTTTCTGAGCTGCCTGGGCGGCAGCGCACTCAAATACAAGCAAAAGATGGCCGCTGAGCAATTTCTGAGCTGCCTGGGCGGCAGCGCACATATCAAGATATTACTTCCTGAGTAATGCTAGTTTCTGAGCTGCCTGGGCGGCAGCGCACGTTGAAGTGGGCCGTTTCCCCGTTACCGGAAATTTCTGAGCTGCCTGGGCGGCAGCGCACTTTAACGCCACCGACACACTAACGGCCCATCATTTCTGAGCTGCCTGGGCGGCAGCGCACCCATTCTGGAGGAAACAGCAAGCATTGTTTACTTTCTGAGCTGCCTGGGCGGCAGCGCACTCTGGTACTAACCGTAAATGGTCGATACCGATTTTCTGAGCTGCCTGGGCGGCAGCGCACTTGACGATCTGTAAACACTTATTGGACACGCTTTTCTGAGCTGCCTGGGCGGCAGCGCACACTATCCGCTGCCCTCGCTACCTGATGGAATGTTTCTGAGCTGCCTGGGCGGCAGCGCACAGATAAGCGTGTGTGGTGCTGGCGCAGATTGTTTTCTGAGCTGCCTGGGCGGCAGCGCACCACGACATAGCGCATCACACCTTTGGCGATACTTTCTGAGCTGCCTGGGCGGCAGCGCACAAGCTGGGCGAGGAAATGAGCGATGGTGTCATTTTCTGAGCTGCCTGGGCGGCAGCGCACGCGGTCGAGCATTACCCGGGCTGCGTCGTTATTTTCTGAGCTGCCTGGGCGGCAGCGCACCTACTGTCTTGGCATTACGAAGGGTTTGTTCTTTTCTGAGCTGCCTGGGCGGCAGCGCACTCGTAAGCTGCTTAAAGCGCCACGGCTACCAGTTTCTGAGCTGCCTGGGCGGCAGCGCACCGATTTAATAAGCGCGACTCGCTGGTAATTGTTTTCTGAGCTGCCTGGGCGGCAGCGCACAGTACATGGCGCAGCCGCCCACAGAGGTGGTATTTCTGAGCTGCCTGGGCGGCAGCGCACTCAACCACGCCAGATCACGCCATGCTGCTGGATTTCTGAGCTGCCTGGGCGGCAGCGCACGAGTGATATGCAGAGCTGGCGGGGCGTCTAGCTTTCTGAGCTGCCTGGGCGGCAGCGCACGTCGGGGCGGGTAGACCTGCCTACGTTTGAATTTTCTGAGCTGCCTGGGCGGCAGCGCACTGCGTGATGACGGTACCAACGACACGCCTACTTTTCTGAGCTGCCTGGGCGGCAGCGCACTCCATCAACGCGAGCATCATGCTATCGAGGTATTTCTGAGCTGCCTGGGCGGCAGCGCACACCCACAGCGAAAGCGGTGGGCGCTTTGGCCATTTCTGAGCTGCCTGGGCGGCAGCGCACGAAAAGCGCCAGAGCGGTGAGTTCAGCGCCATTTTCTGAGCTGCCTGGGCGGCAGCGCACCCGATGAGTAAAATCGAGCGCGAAGTGCTTGATTTCTGAGCTGCCTGGGCGGCAGCGCACAGCTCGGGCAAGCGACGCTGTTTGCGCTCTTTTTTCTGAGCTGCCTGGGCGGCAGCGCACCAGCCCAAGCTCGGCCAATTCGGCCAGCGTATTTTCTGAGCTGCCTGGGCGGCAGCGCACTTACTCTTTTCCGTTTGGCCTTAAACGCCTTTTTTCTGAGCTGCCTGGGCGGCAGCGCACCACATTCAAGAAGCCAACAAAGACGAGAGCATTTTCTGAGCTGCCTGGGCGGCAGCGCACTAGAGCATATCAAAATTAATGTGCTGATTGTTAAAGAGCTTTAGCCAAAAAAAGCGATATCACCCTTTTGGGAGCGATACCGCTAAGTGATTGATTATTAGTCGCCTATTTTCATGCTAGAAAAAAGGGTCAAAACCATGGCACTGTGGCGCTGGGGCTTAAACCGTAGTGGTTAAACGAACCCGCCACCGGTTTTTCTTTCGGCTCACCCTGTTCGATAAACAGGCTAAAACGCTGCTGAGTCGAACGGCTATTTATTTGCACGAAGGGTAGCTCAATACGTCGCGCCGCTAGCTTGGCGTAAATTTGCTGTGCTGCGTCTTCTGAAATGTCATGCCGCTTGGCATATCGTTTGGCTCGGCTTGGGCTGCCGGTGTTGAACTGCTTGCGCGCCACATTGATATGCTTGGTACTTTCGGGCACGGCAAGCAGCTCGCTGATTTGGGTATGATCGCGCATGCCAGTCAGCCAGTCAGCGCCCATCAATTGCCCCAGCCGTGCCTGAGTGCCATGCAAACGCAGGTGATCGCCTAATGTACGAGCACGGACTCCATGCTTATGGGCTGGGAAGCTAACGCCTATATCCGTTGCCTGTAGGTCAAATAGCACTCGATGCAGCTTGTTGTAGAGCGCGCCCATCAGCATCGGCGGAGCGAAATCGGGGTCGGGCCTTAGCCGAATATCAATATAGTGATCCATGGTTTACCCCGCTTCGCCGAATACACCGCCGCGAATCAGGGTCGCCATAACAAAGTGCTGATCTTCTTTCGTGGGCACTTGATCCTTGATCATCCAGTTATCTAGCAGAGAGTAGAAATCAGCCTTCTGCTTGGGCTGGCGGTACGCTTTGCCCTGCGTGGTCACTGAGCCATAAGGCTCAACAGCAATAGGGCCTAGGTCTTCATCGTTTTCATTGGGGTACCAGGTGTCGATGGTGCGAATGGCATTACCCAGTTTCTGCGAGTGAATACCGGCAATCTTGCTAACGTGATAAAGCGTTTTACTCTTATCCCCCCGGCCCCGATCAAGAATCAACTCTTGGGACGGGAACACTTCTTGGCCACTGCCCACACGCACATAGGCCACTACCTCAAGCAGTAAGTGCTGCTCACCCGCCAACGCGGAGGCGATAACACCGGCGAGTTCTTTAAGCTCGGCGGTGTCCTCGAAAGCTCGTAACGAAAGCGACAGTGCATCAAACGTCCACTCTTTGGCGGTGTTACCCTGGGCCAATTGGCGAATACTGACTTCTACCTGCTCTGCGCCCATGCGGTTACGCCACAGAAAGCGGCCATTAGCGAGGTTATTGGCATAACGATGCGCCAGCTCGCCGAAGCCTTGCGCTTGTTTATACTCAGCAACTGCCTGTTCCAGCTTGGCTTGGTACTCGGCGTTATTACAGGCCGAAGGCGTTCCGGCACCCGCCAATACGCGCAGCGTAAATCGAGCAACTAAGGTGTCTGCATCGTGGGGCAGCGTGGCGACATCGACAGTTTGCAGGTTGGGATTTTCAATCGCCGCGTCTAGCTTAGCGGGGTCTTGGTCTTTGGCTTTCAGGCGGTTGGAAATGGTGCCGCGCACCGACTTTTCACGCACTTCTACCGGCTGCCACTGCTGATTATCTTGGCGCTTTTCCCAGCTGCTGGCGTAAAGCAGGGCATCGGAAGGATCAAGCTTGCGTTCAAAGGCGAGGACGGAAGCGGTTTTGAGGGTATCGTTTTTAGCCATGGTGAAACTCCTAATTACTGGGCAGTAGCGCGAAGGTGGTAATCGTTGTTGAGTCGGTAAAGTCCCGCTTCTTCGTCGTTATCAACGTACCAAAGCAGGTCTTCGGGTTGCTTCATGCGGTGCGGGCTAACCCATTCACCCATTGAGTACAGGCTTTCGACGAAGCGAAAAGGGGTCTGGGCATCGCGGGCATTGGCGACTTCTCCGGGCTGGAAAAGATCGGAAATCGCGCCGTAGCCCACTGGAATCGGCACCAACCAGCCGCGATAGGGGCGCTGCGCTTGCCAAACGGGCTTCTCGTTGGGTTCGCCCTCATTTTCTAACGTGCAAAGATGGTTAAGACGAGAGAGGTCTAACCACGCATCCAGCAAGCTGGCCTCAGGGTTGTGTTGTTGCAGCGTTTGCAGGTGTTCGGTGAGATAGTCGTCGCGCAGGGTTAGCGCAAAGCCCGGCAGCCAGCGACGCTTCAGACGAGCAAACTGCTTTTGCCGCTCGTCTTCATTGTCATCCAGCGCGACCCATTGAGGCCGCTGCTTATGATCGGGTACGGCATGATTGGGAATGACGCTGCCCCCGGCGATGCGCATTCCCGCCACCATCTCACCGATTTGTTCGGCGATATGCCCACGCTCGCTTTCATCGGCGGCCGTATCAATGGTGAAGATCAGCGTGATATCCAGGTGGACGCGCCCTTCTTCTACAATCGCCGCTGTGCCGCCTGTTTTGTCTACTGGATTACGAGTCAGGTGAAAGCCGCGGATGTAGCCGCCTTCTGTGGCCTGGGCTTCAAAGTCGTGGCAAATAACACCGACTTTTTCGAGGGCAACGTTAATGCCTGCAGCGCACAGCTTGCGTTCCAAGGCGTGCATCAAACCCACAAAGGCGCTCATGGAAGGAAAGCCCCAGGTCATCGGGCTGGAAATCGCATTGGCGTTTTGGACCCGTAGGCGCGGCAGCACCAGGAGGTTGTTAACTTCACTCATCGTCATCAGCTCCCGGTAGATTGTTTAAGTCCTCCATTAAGTTCTCCATCCAACGGCGGTCACGGTCAAGCAAACGCTGATGGGTGGCGCCGTTTGAGAGCGTTTTCTGCCAATGGCGGAATTCCACATCGCCAAAGGGGAGCTTTTCGCCTAACGCGGCGTTGAGCCAGTTAGCAAAGCGATGACGAATATCGTCGGCCCAATCCGTCGCGTTTCGCGCTTCACGAAAAGCGCTATCTTCCTCGGCGCGACCTGGGTCTAACCAGTAAGCTTCCTCTGCTGATAAGTCACATGTTTCATCGGCACTCCATCCTGCTGGCAAGCTATGCATCTGCATGGCAAAGAGCGCCAGCTCATCCATCAGCATGGCGGTGTAATCATCGCGCAGGTCGCGGGTATGCATATCGGTGGCGGGTTTAGTTTCGAGAAACTGCTTTAGGTCTTTAACCAACCCTTTCACGCCACCTGTGTAGTAGAAAACACCAAACGATTTAAATACTGAATCCACCCTTAGCGGCGGGCGAATATCGCGTGCATTCCAGCTTGGTGGCATTGAGGCTAATAAATAGTTGTTCCCGCCCCGCTCGCTATTCAGCTGCGAGATATTCTGCGGCTTAGTGCCGCCCATTTTTTGAACGGCCAGATTGGGATAGCTGTGTACCGGCTGTTCCGCGTATTTGCCTTCCCGCTTGGCTTTACGTGTCTCTTTGGCCTCTTCGCTAAAGCGATCATGGTTGATGGTTTGAAAGACCCGATGGGCTAGTGAAGTCGCATAGAGCGGCGCCAGCAGGTGGAAACTATCTTCATCCAAAGCGTCCTCGCCGACTAGCCAGTAAAGCTGTTTGCCCCGAGTGTGAGAGGCATGTTCACCGCGCGGCTCGGTAATCGCCGCAAAGGCGCTGATCCATGTCTGGGCTTGTTCGGGGTTATCGCTTAACGCGTTGGCAAACTCGCTATCGGTTTCCAAGGCACGGTCAAGCAGCGACTTGCCTTCAAACTCGAGCTTCAAGAACTTATAAACATCCAAAGCGGCGGCGTTACCTACCACATCGCCCGCAAAATCAGGGGGTAACGTGTGGCTACCGACAAGATGATTGTTGTTTAGCGATTCTGGCGGGGCGTAAAGGCTGGAGCCTTTAGCGTCTGGGTGGATCGGTTTTAGTGAGTGAGTAACAACTTGCAGCTGGCTAACGCGCTTGGCGGCACTCTCTATCCAATTATCGAACTGAAACTGCTCGACCAACGCTTGGTATTTTGGGTCATCGGGAGCTAGCTTCTCCGCTCTAGTATCGAAGCGCTCTTTTAAAAACTGCTCAATGGTGCTTCGAACACCCTTCTGCTGAGTATTTTCCATAGATCATCCTTAAGGGACTCACTTAATTAAAATGAAGCTGTATTCACACTAAGCCAAGCCTCATCTTTTTGCAAACCAAGTAATGCGCAGCATTAAAATTTCTGTGCTATCATTTTATTTCTGTTGGACATACAGCTCAGTAAAAGTAATGCGCTGCAATTTTTAGCTGCCGAACAGGCAGTTTTCAGCGTGACACCCACTTAATTCAGTACTATTATTGGTACTACTATTTGAGAGCGCTTATGGCAAAGCTTGATAAGCTTCTGGATAAGGCTCGTCGGCAGCCCAAAAGCATGAGCTTCGACGAGTTAGCGTATTTATGCGATCACTACTTTGGCCCTCCTCGTCAGCAAAAAACCAGCCATCGGGTGTACAAAACACCTTGGCCCGGCGATCCACGCGTTAATATTCAACGTGGCAAGAATGGAGAAGCCAAGCCTTATCAAGTACGCCAAGTGCTCGCTGCCATTGATAAATTATCGTCATCAAAGTGACGATGGGAGTAGTACCATGGTCAACCATACCCATTACACTTACCGCATTCGCTGGTCTGAAGAAGATGAACAATTTGTTGGTTTATGCACTGAGCTACCCAGCCTCTCTTGGCTTGCAGATACTCACCAAGAAGCGCTGGAAGGGATTCTTTCCCTTGTTGCCGATGTAGTGGCCGACATGCAAGTGGAAGGCGAAACGCCTCCTACTCCTCTTTCGGAGCGACATTACTCTGGTCGCTTTAATGTGCGTATCCCCCCAGAAAAACACCGCGAGCTAGCGATTAAAGCAGCAGAGGAAAATATCAGCCTCAACCGCTTGATCAGTGATCGCTTAGCTAATGTATAGCGTCATTTCCTTTTGGAAAATCCCAGCACTGGGTGGTACCACCAACCATTGGTGTTTTCTGAAACCGTGACGATGCCGAAGGTACGCGCGGCCCTTTCCAGCGAGATATCCAAATCTTCCGCTAGGTCAGCAAGAGTCGTTAGATAATCGCTCGCACCCCAGGGCTGAATCCGCTCGCCTTGTTCGTTTGTTAAGTCGATACGCTTGAGTAGGCTCTCTTCGACTTGCACGTACAACTTTTCACCACGTCTTTCACCATCCTCCACGCGGTGCAGCGTCCAGGTTTCGCCACTTTCATCGGGCAGCAGCGCCAGGGCTACCTCCTTTTGCGTTTGCTGACGAAACGGCTGGCGCTGAATCATCACGCCGGTTAAGTGCAGCTGCGGTGCGACGTACCAGCTGTAAGCACCCAACGGCGGTGACTTGGGCTGCTTGCCTAGCCTGATCTCTTTTGTGGTTAATGGCTCGGCGGGCTGTTCGATCATCAGTTGATGTAGCCGCTCATGTTCAAGGTCGACGAGGCTGTCTTTGGCGCGCAGGGTTTCCCGCGCCAGCACGCGGGGGCGAGCGTCGATCACCTGGTAATCGTCAGCAGCAAGTAGCTTGGTTAACGAATGGCTGCTGAGCCGCCATTGTTCACTGGTTTCAAAGCCGGGCTTATGAAATGCAGGATCACTCGGGCGCTCCAGGTGCTTTAAGTTGGCATCTAGCAACAGAATATTCGCCACGTCGCAGGCCTGCTCGCGGTGGCGGCGCACGCGGCCCGCGAGCTGAATAATCGAGCGCATAGAGGAAGGCTCGACAATGGCCCAATCGTAATCGTGATCGCGGCCCACTTCGGTGACCGGCGAGCCTAAAACGATAAACAGGTGATCGTACTCTTCGCTGCTATCCAGCAGGCGGCGGATATCCGGCTGCTGGAAAACGCGATCTGGCTCAGCCCGTTGCAGCGTTCTGTCTAACCGGCGCTCAATTTCAGAGCGCATGACCAACGGGTGTCGGGAGTGGTAGACGCACAGGTGAAGTTGCACGCCTTCTGGAGCGCCCTGTTGAAACAGCGCTCTGGCGACATCCACCAATGGGTCTATATTGGCCATGCGAATCAAACCGAAACTGACGCGTTTACTGGTGTGGGGATCAACGGAGTGGTGCTGCTGGTGAAGCGCCAGTGCATGCTCGCGTAACAGCTCTGCAACCGCGGGCCTGATCTCTTCCGGGCGTTTACCCATTGCAGGTAACGATAAAATATTCCCACGGCGGCGTACCGGGCTAGTCGATAGGCGTTCTAACCGACGCTTGGCAAAAGCATGATGCGCGGTCCTGAAGGTCTCGCCGCTGGCGCAATCGTGGTGCTGGCGGTCGTGTTCGTCGAACCAGGCACAGCAAATATCTGTCGCCAAACCCGGCTCGCCGCGATGGCGTTGAAAAGCTTCACGACCGCTGCGATAGGCTTCATACAACCCTTCCACCAGCGCAGGCGGCAAGGTGGCCGATGAAAGCAGTACCCGTGATCCTAGCAGCCCGGCCCAATTGACAAGCCGGGTAAGCGCAGGCAGGTCGTTGATATCAAAATCGTCGATCTCATCCAGCACTAAGTCGCTGCTCATTAGGCGCAGCATGGGCACGATTTGACGCCCGCCCCGGGTGCTCTCCGTGGCAGGCACAAGATGATCAACGGTACATACCAAAATGGGGGCGGCGATCAGCGCGCGGGTGCCCGGCTCATCGTTCAAGCGGCGCAGTACCGGGTGGCTATCAAAATTGCCGTCAAACACCACATGGGCGTCTTCTTCGATTAACGCCTGTTTGGAGGCCGAGCCGCTGGCTTCGGCTTCTTGCTCGTAGTGCGCAAACAGGGCTTTATTGGCGCTGCCACCCACCCGCACGGCGAGTTCATCTTCACCCAGATTCAGACGTTCGCGAAGGGCTTGACCCGTTTGCAGAGTCAGCGTGCGTAGCCCCAACGCAATGCTAAAGCGCGCGCCCTTATCGGGGTCGGCAAGGGCATACATAATGCGCCCGTTCGCCAGGGTTTTGCCGCAGCCAGTGGATGCCATATTGATGCCAAAAAAGCCCTGGCGCTGACTGCGCTCTCTAAGCGATTGGGCCAGATCAAAGGCTTTATCCTGCCAGCGAAAGCGCGGGTGGCTGCTACGTTTACGAAAACCTTTATGACGCGCCAAGCGGGGTAAGTGGCTGTCTACGCTGGGCAACGCACGGGCGACCGCGGCGGCATGTTTCTCAACTCCTAGAATATGCTCATCCAATGGCTGATTCGGCTTGCCGGTTTTGCGTAAGGTATTGGCAATCAGCGGATAGTTGGGCTCGCCGCGTACACGGTGCAGCGGGTCTTCCAGACTGGAATAGTGATGATCGGCCAGCATGAGACTAAGCCGCGCTAAGTGCATGACGTAGTGGCTCTCGAGCCAGTGCACGCTATTTTTCAGCCGTGCCTGTAACCGCGTGGCAAGCTTCGTTGCGCGCTCACGCCAGCGTTGCGTGCTAACGGGTAATCCGCTCTTGAATAGCCAGTAGGGGGCGATGCGCTTTGGGTCTTGCGTCTCAGGTATTTCGTTCCACTCGGCGCTAATGGACTCAAACAACTGGGGCAGCTGTTCAGCTTGCAGGTTGGTCTTTCCACCCCAGCGCTGGAGCGTATCATCATCAGTTGGCGGCGGTTTCAATGGCAGTCGGTGGTGGCTAAGCACCAGCCAACCAAGTGCTGCAGCCAGCGGCGGCAAACGACTAAACACCGCTGAATTAGCCTCATCCAGCCCATCACGCTCTAACCCCTCCAACCAGTCCTGCTCTTGGTAGTCACCTTCGGCCAAGCGCGCCAGCCAAGTGGCGTCGTCGTCACTCCCAACAAATGCTTGAAACAGACGCAGCGATATCCATTCGTGACGGTATAAGTTGCGGCCTTCCAGCTTGCCTTTTAGCCGCTGCTGAAAGGCATCGCAGGCTTTACCCAGGTCGTGAAGTAGCGCGGCCAGGGCGGTGAGCAGGAGAATATCTTCACCGTTGTGCCAATCGTTTTCATCGTGGCGGCGCAGGATATCTCGGGCGGTGGTGTTGGTCGGCACTGCGCCCTGGATATTAAACCGCGAAGCATCCCCCACCACCCACATCAGTTCGCTGTGGTCGTGGCCACGAATCCAGTGGCAGGCAACGGCGGTATTCTTACGCGCTTTCTTACGTAGCAGTTTGCGCAACGTATCCAGCCCGGCCTGGGTGATCGGCGTTTGCCAGGTGCGGTCGCCACGGCGTTCGGCAAACTGGTCGAGGATGCGGCGCGTCTCTTTCAGGGCGTTTTTGTTGCACTGGGAAATCAGCAGCACGTTCATGCTTCGCCACTCCCCAGCTCCTGGGCGACTTCCTTGAGGGTATCAATCATAAAGTCGAGGGATTCGGTGCGAGTGAGGCGCTCAATGCAGGCTTGGCGAAACTCCTGCTCTTCATCGCCGCGCATGGCAGAGATAAACGCCTGGGGCAGAATCACCGCGTCTTTAACCAAATCCGCTACATCGAAAACCAGTCCACCTCGGCGAGTTTTGCCGTGGAGTACCGCCAAGCCGTGAGGGATGCCTAACACCCAGGTGGCGGTCGCCGCTAAACCATAGGCGAGGTAGTTGCCGTGATCTAGAAAGCGGTTGGCGGGGTCGGTGCCCGAACCGCGCTTGGCACGGGTGAAGTCGCCATAGTCGACAGCGTTCACCGCCAGCTTAAACAGCGTTTTGGTTAAACGTGCTTCTAGGGTCAGCAAGTCGATGGTACTGGGGGCTTGCTTGATCGCTTCGCGATGGTGGCTCAGTGCGCTATGCAGATGATCGGTGGAAATACTAAAGCCTGCGTCTTTCATCACTCGGCTTGTCCACAGCGCTTCGATACGGGTAAGGCGGGCTTGCTGAAACGCCCGGGCAGCGTCCAGGCGTTTTACATCGTCAAACCAGAAGCGCACCCAATATTGAAGATACTCCGTGGGCCGGTATTCGCTTTGCGGCGTTAGCCAGGCAACATCGACATCAATTTCATTGGCCGCGAACAGAGGCGTGCCACCGCCACCGCAAAATCCTACCAATACACCGGCCTTGGCAAGTTCGCGCATAGCCGCTTGGGTGATCGAGGTGCCGGTGCCCAATAGTATTGATGTGGTATTGGCAATGGGAATATTCCAATAGCGCGATTTGCTGCCTTCATCGGTGACGTACTCGACGCGGCCACCGTTCACCAACACTCGGCAATGCTGGAGGTAATAGAGGTTAGCGCGCTTGGAATGGAGAATGGTTTTTAGGTCATTGGGCGAAAAATCATCCATGCGGCGCTCCTGGTTATCGTCTTCCTTCATCTAACCATTCTTTATCCCAACACGCCATTGACCTTAGTCATACTTCGCCACCCTTGAATCCGCCCTCGTCTCCTTTGATTTGCATGCTACGCTTAGCGCAATTGCTCCTCTTACATAGGCACTTCTGTATGCATGCTTTTCGTCTTTTTGCCGCGCTGGTTATCACCTTGGTGATCACCCTGCCTGCCTCTTTACACGCCCAGGCACAAGCCCAGACTCAAACCGGTGCGCAATGGAATGAGTATGATGAAGTATTTGAGGCAGGCGCGCGCCAGGCCAATATTTGGCAAGTAAGCTGGACCGGGATTTATGGTACCAGCCTGGCGGTGAACGCTTACCAGTCGAGCGAGGCGAGCAACGCCGATGACCGCTTTGATGCGCGGGTGGGCGTGGTGAAATCAGCGCTGGCGTTGGGCGGCATGCTGACCGACCGCCAGCCGCACCCGGCGGCGCTGGCTGAATATGAGCGCTTGAAAGCCAGCGGCGACTTAACTGGCGTTCAGGCACTGGGATTGCAGCTCGCCCAGGCTGAGCGCGCGCGGCGCGGCTGGGGTGCCCGTGTCAGTTCGCTAGTGGTGAATGGCGTGGCGGGGGCGGTGATTGCTGCCGATGGCCGGGAAAGCGATGGCGCGATTAACTTTGCCACCGGCATGCTGGTCAACGAGCTACAAATCTGGACGCAGCCGAATCAGGCGTCTTCTGCGATTAACCGCTTCCAACCCGCGGATCTGACGCTCGGGCCGCTGACAATCCCCGGTGAATACGCGCTGCATGTGGGGCCGCAACAGCTGGGTGCTACTTGGCGCTATTGATACTACCCTGCTGTTATTCCCTTAAAGCGCTGGCGGCGGCTTGTCTCCAGCGCTTTATCGTTGCCAGCGCGGCCTGAACGAGTAAAATATTCAGCAATTTTTTGGCTTTGCCAAACGTTATGTTATAACCTATTCACTATTACATGAGGTCGCTTGATGAGTGAGCATACGCACCGCCATAACAAGGAAGGACCTTGTCACTTTTCCTTGATGTCCCTGTCGGCGATTAAACGCCTGATGTTGGTGGCCGTGCCACTGCTGGCGCTTTGGGGGTTGGTCGTTTGGGCTGGCGGGTGGTTAGGATGAGTCAGCGCTCTTTATCACGCTTGCAACTGCATAATCTGCATTTAGCTCAGGCCCGCCGCACGGTGCTGGAACATATCGAAGGCGACTTTAAGCCGAGTGCGATTACTGCGTTGATTGGCGCTAACGGCGCCGGTAAAAGCACGCTGATTCAAGCCATTATGGGTGAACTTCGGCCTATTAGCGGTGAGGTCGTGTGCACGGTGGCTAAAGAGCGCCGGGCGTGGCTGCCACAGCAGTTGGCGCTGGATCTAACCTTCCCGATGAGTGTGGAAGAGCTGGTAATGACCGGCAGTTGGCCCAGCCACGGCGCACTAACCGGCTACTGTGCGGCGCACTACCGCAAGGGCCGCGAAATCATGGCCCGGCTGGGCATTTCGCACTTGGCCCACCGCCCCCTGGGCGAGCTTTCCGGCGGCCAGCGCCAGCGCGCTCTGTTTGGCCGCACGCTAATGCAGGAAGCCGAGCTGTTACTGCTGGATGAGCCGTTTGCCAATGTGGATAGCGAAACCGTGGATGTTTTGATCCGCATTCTGCGCCAGATGGCAGACGACGGCGCGACGATTATTGTCGTACTCCACGACATGGACCACCTGCAACGCCTGGCCGATGAAGTGCTGATGCTTAACGGCGGCCACGGCCGCTGGGTAGCGCCCAGTGCGCTCACTCACCAACATGCCCCCGCCCAAGTAGTGCCGTTTAGCCTGGGAGGACGTCATGTGGGAACTGCTTAATACCTGGTTTATCAGCCCGTTTGATTACGGTTTTATGCGCCGGGCGGTGGTGGGTGGCCTAGCGCTTTCGCTGGCCGCGCCGCCGCTGGGGGTTTTTTTGGTGCTGCGTGGCATGAGCCTGATTGGCGATGCCATGGCCCACGCGATTCTGCCCGGCGTGGCATTGGGCTTTCTGCTGGCGGGGTTTTCACTGCCGATCATGAGCATTGGCGGGGTGCTGTTTGGGTTAATGGTCGCGCTGCTGGCGGGGGCGGTCTCAAAAATGGGCGGCCAGCGTGAAGATGCCGCCATGGCGAGCTTTTTTATTATCTCGCTGGCCGCAGGCGTGATGCTGATTTCGATTGGTGGTAGCAGCGTTGATCTTACCCATGTGCTGTTTGGCTCGATTCTGGCGATCAACCCCACCGCGCTGCTGCTGATCGCGGGCATCAGTACGCTGATTGTGGTGACGCTCGCAGTGGTCTTTCGTGCGTTGGTAGTGGAGTGCTTGGATCCGCTGTTTTTGCGTGGGCAGAGTCGCCGCAGCGGCTGGGTACACAGCGTGTTTTTGGGGCTGCTGGTACTAAACCTAACCGCTGGCTTTCAAACCCTGGGCACGCTAATGGCCGTCGGCTTAATGATGCTGCCCGCCACCTCGGCGCGCTTCTGGAGCAAACGCTTAGAGGGCTTGATCGGTATCGCGATCGTGTTGGCCATGGTAGCGAGTACCGGCGGCCTGCTGCTCTCTTTTCATCTGGATATCCCCTCAGGTCCGAGCATTATTCTGCTGGCTGGGTTCGGTTATCTGTTTTCGGCCCTGTTTGGTCGCTACCACAGCTTGGCAGCCAAGCTGCGGCGTAAAACTACGCCACTGGCAGTGGAGCAAGGGTCTTAATTGTCAGTTTTCATGCTTTTTGTAAGGAGTGTTGTATGTCGCTTGCCTATTTATCATCTCGGCCGTCGCGCTGGTTAGTCGGTGTTTCCGCTATGCTGGCGCTGCCTGCTGCCATGGCTAATGAACGCGTTCAGGTGGTGACCAGTTTCTCTATCCTTGCGGATATGGTGGAAAACGTAGGCGGCGAGCATGTCGAGGTGACACCACTGGTCGCTGCCGATGGCGATGCTCACGTTTATTCGCCCAGCCCTGGCGATGCCCGCTCTTTGGCCAATGCTGACCTGGTAGTGTTTAACGGTCTGCGTTTCGAGGGCTGGATGGAGCGTTTGATTAGTGCCAGCGACTATTCGGGCCCACTGGTCACCGCCACCGATGGCATTGACCCACTCTCTTTCGCTGGGCACGAAGACCATGACGAACAAGGTCATGAGGATCATGGACATGACGAGCATGCTCACGACGAGCACGAGCATGAAGCACATGGGCATGAAGAAAATGGGCATGACGACCACGCCGGCCACGAACACGGCAACCAAGACCCGCATGCCTGGCAGGATATGCACCAAGCCGAGGTGTACGTTGCCAATATCCGTGATGGGCTAATCGCCGCCGATGCCGATAACGCCGATGCCTACCGCGCCAATGCGGAGCAGTACTTACAGGAAATGGCGGAAGTCGACGCTGAGATTCGTGCGCTGATTGACGAGATCCCGGCTTCTACCAGCGTGATTACCGGCCACGACTCCTTTGGCTACTTCTCAAGCGCTTACGGTGTGAACTTCCTCTCTCCGGTAGGGCTTTCCACGGAAGCCGACCCCAGTGGCGCCAGCATGGCGGCGCTAGTGGATGTGATTGAGCAGGAGAACGTTAAGGCGCTGTTCCATGAGAACATGACCAACCAGTCGATCATCACACAGCTCGCCGAAGAGACCGGCCTGCCGATTGCCGGCACGCTTTACGCGGACGCGCTGTCAGCGGAGGGTGAAGCGAGTACTTACCTGGGTATGATGCGCCACAACGCGCAGGTGCTACACGATGCGCTAGCCCAGCCGGGTCATGACGACCACGACCACGACCACGACCACGACCACGACCACGACCACGACCACGACCACGACCACGACCACGACCACGAC
>NZ_JAWJUW020000013.1:0-104088 GCF_033052795.2 Halovibrio sp. HP20-59 | reverse complement strand
TCAAACCTGACGATTTGGCGCTGCTGGCGGGAAAACTCGACGCCCACCAAGTGAATCGGCTTGCCCGCGGCGCGGTATTTGTCAGCGTAGCCTTTGGCTTTAATCTGCTCTAATGCCTTCCCTTCGGGTAGTTGCTCCACCACCTTAAACTCAAACAGGTAAAAGTGCCCGGCGAAATCCACTGTCATATCCACTTTGCCGAAATGGCTAGCGTCTTCTACCGTCACGTTTACCCCAAGGGCCGCGAAATGGCTATAGAAGACACTCGCATAATGCCCTTCATACTGGGCAATAGGGTTGTTGCGGTACCAGTCATGGGGCAGCCCGGCGTAAAGCGCCTTAAGGTGAACTTCAAGACCTGCTAAATCATGGGCGCGCAGGTGAGTAAACAGCGTTTTGCGCTCGCGAGCTGGGTTCTCAACACCTAATACCGGCAGTAACACTTGGTTTAAGCTGGTTTCTACTTCCTGGTTAGGAAAACCCAAGGTATAAAGCCGATACCCCACCATGGGCTCTTCCACCTGCTTAACGGTTAGATATCCCGTTTGAAACAGCAGCGCCTCAGTGCCTATATGGTCAACATCAAAACGGCCTAGCAACTCAGCCTCGGTTTCTAGCTGGTCTAATGAAGGCGTAAATACCCCGCGTTGCTTTAAAAGCTCCACTAAAAACGTGGGAGTAGCGCTTTCAAACCAGTAAGGCCCGAACTGTCGCTCCTGAAACAGCAGCAATACATCAAAGGGATTATATACAGCAGTCACTTCCTGCCCGCACCAGCGGTATCCGTTATACCAATGCTTAATTTGAGCACGGTCTAGCCTCGGTAACTCAGGGGCAAAGGTGCTGTCAATATCCTCATCGGTATAACCGCAAATGGTTGCGTAAGCAGGCGATAGCGTAATATCACGCAGGTTATTCAGTCCCGAAAAAAGACTCACTTTACTGAATATAGAGACACCGGTGAGCAGCACAAAGCGTAAGTGCGGGTCAGCGTCTTTGAGTACGCTGTACAGGTTTTTCAGCCCTTCGCGCAGCTCACGAGCTCGCTCTGGAACCAAAATATTGTCGAGAATAGGCTTATCGTATTCATCGATCAGTACCACCGCGCGCTGACCAAACGTCTGATGAGCACGGCGAATCAGATCCGAAAAATCATTGGCAATCAGCTTGGGGCGCTCGCTGACAATCCCCAAGCGCTCGCGATGCTGAGCCAACTGATAGCGGATATGGGTATCCAGATCTTCGCGACTAGCCAAATGCCCATCAGCAAAGCTAATACGAATCACCGGATGCTCAGTTTGCCAATCCCATTTATCGTGTATATACAGCCCTTCAAACAGCACTTTGCGGCCTTCAAATAGGCAACACAGGGTGTCTAATAACAGGCTTTTACCAAAAAGGCGCGGGCGGGAAAGGAAGAAGTAACCACCTTCTTCAACCAACTGGTGAAGCAATGGCGTTTTATCGACATAATAATAACCGCCTGTGCGTAACTTACCGAAAGCCTGAACGCCAATCGGCAGTTTGAGATGGTTTGCGGTGGGTCTTTCAGTGAGCATGGCAGCCTCAAGCAGCAGGTATTCTATGTATCAGCATAACACGCACAGCACTGCCTCTATCGAAAGACGACTGTTTGCCGAGACGCCTGATTTGCTGGTCAATATGATTAATCACCCAGCCTAGGGCCTATTGACTGATGCACAGATCCCCCCGTGTGAACAACAAAGTCAGTGCTGGGGTTCGGCACGCAGCCGCTCAACCTCCTCGACCGGCAGTTCTCGATCTCTGCAATCAGAAGGATGATAACGGTTAAACAGAAAGCGTCACCACATCAAAGCCGACAATTTGGCGCTGCTGGCGGGAGAGCTCAACGCCCACCAAGTGAATCGGCTTGTCCGCGGCGCGGTATTTGCTGGCGTAGCCTTGGTTTTTAATCTGCTCTAATCCGCTGCCTTCTAGCAATGGCTCTACCACTTTGAACCCAAATAGATAAAGGTATAAGCCGACACCCCACCATCGGCTTTTCCACCTGCTTGATGGTTAGTATCCCGTTTGAAATAACAGCGCCTCAGTGCCAATGTGGCTTCCAGGCCCATGTTCATTGATGGGAGGTACAGCTTGCACAGCCAAAACACTACTGTAATTGCCAATTATGGGTGATACAGTGCGCAGCATAAACATGGCCACTAGCGCTTACTATCCAGTGCTTGTACTATATATATGATAGCAAGATACAAGTAATGAGGTGAGCCCATGGCGATTAAACCTGATGCAGAACAACGATTTGCAGCCCAGGCGGCGCGTTACACGCGACGCGCTTATCAGGTATCGTTGAGCAGCGGTCAACACATAGTGGAGATCGTCGACGGTGAACTTGTTGAAACACGTCCCGATGGCAGCACGCAGGTTCTGAAGAAAGCGCCTCCTAAGCATAAAGCTCCCATAGGAATGAAGCTCAAGGTTACCTAATGGATGAGACACCCCGCTTGCGGATGTTTGCTGGGCCCAATGGTTCAGGAAAAAGCACGATTCAAAATGTAATTCCCTCTCACCTTAAAGGGGTGTACATCAACCCTGATGATATTGAGAGAAGCGCCAAAGATACAGGCGCAATATACTTCAGTGACTACTCCGTAGATGTTTCAAAATCTGCCATTGAGGACTATTTTTACCTTTCACCTCTAACAGAAAAAGCTTCCTTAACGCCGTAGCTTGAAACCATCATATTTGAAGACAATTGCATCAGCTTTCCCACAACAGAACCCAATTCCTATATTGCCTCCATCGCCTCATCGTTGATCCGTGACCAACTAATTGCGTCTCGAATTAGCTTCACATTTGAAACAGTTATGTCGTCTAAGGACAAAATTCAAGTGTTACAGGCAGCTCGGCACGCAGGCTTCAAGAACTATCTTTACTACATCGCCACTGACGATCCTGCTATCAACGTTCAGCGCGTTCGGAATCGGGTGAACATAGGCGGCCACCCTGTGCCTGAAGACAAAATTCGCCAACGCTATTACCGGTCGCTCGATTTATTACTCAGTGCTATCAAACTTACCGACCGCGCATTTATCTTCGATAATTCAGGTCACGAAGCTATTTGGCTAGTTGAAATAAATCCCGAAGGCGAAATCGAACCTAGAGTAGAAGAACTACCGGATTGGTTCTACAAGCGCATTATTTTATAACAAACTTATTTTATTGAGACACCATTGGCGATCTCAACAGACTAGCCGTCATTGATAATTGACTCGCTACGTCCTTCATATATCAGCGAGTTGCGCTCGCAAACACGCTACCGATGAACGGCTTAAACTACCTGAAACAAGCTCAGCCTTTACGGCACTGCCTGCCCCGTAGGCGCCAGAATCTTGCGCAAGAAGTGGCGCGTGCGCTCATCCTTTGGTGCGGTAAATAGCTCCTCAGGCGGAGCTTGCTCGACGATGCCGCCTTCGTCCATAAATACCACACGATCCGCCACGTCACGGGCGAACTGCATCTCGTGGGTAACAACGATCATCGTCTGGCGCTCTACTGCCAACTGCTTCATCAAGCTCAACACTTCCTCGACCCACTGCGGATCAAGCGACGACGTGGGCTCATCAAACAAAATCACATCGGCATTAGCCGCCATCGCCCGACCGATTCCAACACGCTGCTGCTGGCCGCCCGAGAGCGACGCCGGGTAAGCATCGGCTTTATCCGCCAGGCCGATGCGTTCCAGAATCTCCCTTGCCCGCGCATGGGCTTTAGCTTTCGGCAGCTTGTCCACCACGATCATCCCTTCGCTGATATTATCCAGCGCGGTTTTATTGGCGAACAGGCCATAGTTCTGAAACACAAACGCCGTGCGCCGACGCAGGGCCAGAATATCGGCCCGGCTGGCGCGCTGGGTATCAACCTTCAAATCACCCACCTGCAAATGCCCGGCGTCTGGCTTTTCCAAGAAGTTAATACAGCGCAGCAGCGTTGATTTACCGGTGCCGGAAGGGCCAATGATGACGATAATCTCGCCCTGGGAAAGGCTCAAATCAATATCGTTAAACACCGTGTGGCCGCCAAAGCGCTTGGTAATGCCTTGCAGCGAAATCATCGTTGGTAGGCCTTATTCAGGTAAATTTCTAACCGGCGCTGCCCCCAGGAAAGCATTTCAACGATGACCCAGTAGATGAGCGCCACCAGCAAGAAGGCTTCCAAATAGAGAAAGCTCCCCGCCGCCTCTTTTTGCGTCGCGCCCATTAATTCGGTCACCCCCAGCGTAAAGGCCAGCGAGGTCGCTTTGATCATATCGATGAAGTAATTCATCAGCGTCGGCGTCGCCACGCGGGTTGCTTGGGGCAAAATGATACGGCGCATTAACTGTGACTGGGTCATGCCGATGGAAAGCGCCGCCTCGGTCTGGCTGCGGTCAATCCCCACAATCGCCGCACGAATGGACTCGGCCATATAGGCAGAAAAGTGCAGCGTCAGCCCCAGCACCGCAGCAGTGACGCCGGTAATCGCAATCAACGAACTAATCAGTTGCGGCAAGCCGTAGTAAAAAAGAAACAGCTGAACCAGCAGCGGCGTACCACGAAAAAACGAGATAAACAGCAGCGAGAGCCCGTTTAACACCGGCACTTTTGATACGCGAACCACCGCCAGCAAGCATGACAATATCAGCGCAAACACCATCGCGATGGCCGCCATCTGCAGCGTGAGCGGCAGATAACGCAGCAGAACCGGCAGCAGCCCCCACATATACTCAAGGTTAAGCATGATTTTTCAACATTTGATAAATCGCTTATAAGCAAACGGCCGTGGCAATGCCACGGCCGCGTTGAACGGATTAGCCTAGCGGTTACGGCTGAGTGATATCAGTATCAAACCACTTTTCCGATATCTCACGCAGCTCACCGTTCTCACGTAGTTCATCTAGCGCTGCGTCTACGCGGTCGCGCTGCTCACGGCCCGCTTCGTCATCGCGGAACGGTAGCGCGTTCTCAATGGACGAGAACGGCTGACCCGCCAGCGCTAATGGCAGGCCTTTCTCTTTAATGACTTGCGTCGCACTCACGCGATCCATCACAAACGCCTCTACACGGCCCAGTGCCACATCCTGCTCAATGTTGGATTCATAGGTGCGAATATCAATTTCATCGGCATTGGGCTGTTCACGCAGCAGCTGCTCATAGTTCGAGCCCAGATTAACCGCGACACTCTTGCCGGATAAATCTTCAACACCCTGAATAGTGTCATTACCGGCCTTAACGACGACCTGGGCGCCGTCATACACGTAAGGCGAAGTAAACACATACTTCGCTTCCCGCTCTGGGGTAATCGTGATCTGGTTAGCGATGGTGTCGATACGTCCAGACTCCAGCATACCCGCTAGGCCCGAGAAGCTCGCCGTAACGAACTCAATGTCATCACCGGTGATCTCACCTACGGCGTTCATCACATCAACTTCAAAGCCTTGTAGCTCATCCTGCTCAACAAAGGTGAAGGGGAAGTAACCGCCGGACATGCCCACACGGAGCGTTTCGGCTTGGGCAGCAGCGGCAAACAACCCACTGGCAACGCTCAGCGAAAGCGCCGCTAGGGTAGTCGTTAACTTACGTGGTAATGGCATGAGTCTGTTTCCTCGTTGGTTGATAGCCCGACGATACGGATAGCCGCACAAATAGTCATGAGGCATTGATGGCTTGTATTTTACCCCTACGACAAAAGCATACAAAAGAATATTAAGGATAATTTTTATGCTTTTATTGCATATACGCTGATGCCGAGCTGTGTAGCTACTTTTGCATGACAGCCAGGAATGCTTTCGGCGTGGCCGGTTGGCGCTGTGCATCGGATATGCCACCTTCAAGCCCAGCTAGCTCTTGAATAAACGAAACAAATTTTCCCAGCTGCACCTTAGCAAGCCCGCGCCTGCGCTTAGGCTTATTAATGGCGCCACGCCCAATCTTAGGTTATCATTTGATGATAACTAAGGTGAGGCAAAGCGTATTGAGTGAAAAAACACCAGACCCAGGCCTGGACACCCTTTTAGACCTCAATGGCGAGGTCTTTCCTATGGATAACGGCTATTGGACAAAGTTCGAAGCTTGGCGTGTAGAGCCGAGCGAGCAGATACCGCATGGCATTAGGTATTCGCTCACCCTTCACGACAGACATAACCAGCGAATCATTGGCTACGACAACGCCCATGCCATCAAACCCAAGAGGAAGAATTTTTTAGCCAAAAAGAAGACGTGGGATCACAAGCATAAAATGGAACAAATTGAAGATTATGAATTTGAAAGCGCCGGAAAACTTATGGAAGATTTCTGGGATGAAGTTGAAAAAACGCTTGATAACTAGCAGGTGGGAAGAGATGAAAACTAAAGTAATGAAAGTCGGCATCATCTCAAAAGAGGACTATCGCAAACGCACTATTGCGATGGCCAAAGGAGATTACAAACCCAAAAAAAACGAGCCAAAGGTGTGGTTTGAATCTATAACCTCTATGGCTCAGGTTTTGAATAACGAAAACCAAGAGCTTCTAAGAACAATCATTCACAACAAGCCACGCTCAATATCCGACCTTGAAAAAATAACATCTAGAAAAAAATCAAATCTTTCAAGGACATTAAAGACTCTTGAAAAATACGGCATCGTAAGCCTTAAAAAAGAGCATGGTAAAGTCATACCAGAAGTTAACGCTACAGATTTTAATGTTCAGTTTGGGCTTCACTATAGCCATCCCATCAAGAACAGTCATTCATTGCCCCTATGACGTTATATGGCACTTACAACAGTTCATGGATCGATTCACGCGAGACCCAGCAAGCACGAGATATGTTTAGATAGAAATAGTCAAAATGTAGTGAGCCATACTTTCGTCAAGGAAAACCAATGAAGCCGAACCTAGTTAACGATTCCTCTGCGGCTGAAGTTAGCGTTATCTCCTGCCCCCAGAACGTTCGGCGTGAGGCTGTCTTACAGTTAAAGGCCGCGCGCGACGAATGGGGCCGTAACGAATTGGTGGTGGCTATTAACCTGATGCTGGAACAGGTAGATGCCGATTGGAGCGGCTTACTGATAACGGCGGACGCGGAAGGAAACCCCACTGGGGCCATTTGGGTGGAAGTGTTAACAAGCAAAGAAGCCAATCTATGGCTACCCCATAGCGAGTGTGGTTGTACGCCTGAGTTATTGAGCGCTGCTATTGGCTGGGCAAGACAGCAGGGCCTCAGGGTAGTGAAAACAGTGGTTGAGGGAAACGACCTACAAACTGCCACCCTTCTTCGGGAAAATGGTTTTCCCAAGACAGTCAGCTTGAACTATATGAGTGTTTCCACCCAAACGGTATTGAAAGCGCCTGTGGCTAATGCGCTTGCCAGCTTTATCCATGTAGAAGAGCTAGCACCTGAAAGGCTTGAAACCGTGTTTGGTCAGATTGAGAAAAACTCGCTGGACTGCCCTGATTTACAAGGAATGTTGACCGCGCAAGAAGCATTAGAGGGGTTTTATCGACAGGATGTGCATGCCCCTGCGCACTGGTACCTTGTGCACTGCGAAAGAGAGGATGCTGGCGTATTGCTACTTGCCCCGCACCCGGCGTCCAATAACTGGGAGCTGATGTACATGGGGCTAGTGCCCGCTTGGCGTGGCCGTGGGCTGGGTGTTCAAGTGGTGAATGAAGCCCTACACCGGGCCAGAGAAGCCGGGATAGAAGAAGTAATATTAGCGGTGGATGAACGCAACACGCCAGCGCGGCAGCTATATGAGCAGTTCGGGTTTAGATCACGGATCACCTGTGTCGTCCATGCCTGGATACACAAAAGCGAGAAGCCTCAGGAAAAGCTATAAAAAAAGCTTGAAGCCGTCACCTGTAAACGGCTTCTTAGCTTCCTACCATCAATCCAACATCGCCTGCGTATGCTCGCGCTGCTGCTTCACGGCATCATCCAAAATCGCCAGCAGCGTTTCATAATCCTCAGGCATGTCGTCGTCCATCCCTGTATTCTCAAAGCGCTTAAGCGTGGCTTGCGTTTCATCAATGACGGTTTGCAGCTCATCGATGACTTGCTCATATTCCTCTGGCGTCATCAGGGCACCTGGTCAATTAAAGAGTTTCCAGAATGGCAACGCCTTCAGGGGTATCACCTTCCCACGGTGTCACATTCAGGCCCGTCACGTTAGCGTTTTCTGGGCCGTTGGGTACAACATCGCACAGCGGCTGCAAGCGTTCCAGCGTGCCGTGAATCACCGCTTCGGCACTGCCATCGGCCAGGTTACGTACCCAGCCCGCTATCTCACGCTGGGTCAGCTCATCGGCCAGCCACTGGCGATAGCCTACCCCTTGCACTGTGCCGGTTATCATCAAGTGCAGAGTCAAGGGGGTATCCGACCCAGCGCCAGCCACCGGTGGCACGGGCAGTTCAAACGCCCAGGGCGCCACACCTGCTTTCTCACACAGCCGCGCATGAGCCAGCTCGGCTTGCTGCTGGGTGTCTTGCGTTTCATCCACTAGCTCAGCGCTGTGGATTAACGGGCGGTTCAGGCGTTCTGCCACATGGGTTGCCATGCTCAGTGCGGCCTGGTTGGCGGGAGTGTCTTCAATGATGTTCAGCACGACATCCACCGCCGGTAGCTTGCGTAAAAGCTCCGGGGTATTTTCCAGGGTGTCGACAAACAGCTCGACCCGCGTGATGTGCGCGACATCCAGCCCGCCGGGCAGGTGGCGATGGCCTTGTACCAGGGCATAGCGGAACTGTTGAGCATCAAACCGCCACTGGGAAGCGGCAGCGTTACGTAACACCAGCACGCGCAGCTTTTCTTCACGCTCAGCGTTGATGACGACGAACGGCCGCTTGAGCAGTGCGCGCCGCGCCCACAGGTCGCCCTGGGTGGGATAACCCGCCTCGTGGTACATGGCGGCTAACTGAAATATCCCCTGGGCGTTACTCGGGCGCAGCGCCACCAGCCGGTGCATTGCGCTTAAAGCGGCGCGGTCGTGCCCTAGCTGTGCGTGTAAACGCGCCAGACGCTCATAGACTTCCGGGTGGTTGGGCAACTGATACGAGGCACTCAATAACGAGGAAAGCGCTTCTTGCGGCTTGCCATGTTGCATCTGCAACGTGCCCGCCAGTAACAACACCTGCGGGTTCGCCGGGTCTTGCTGTTGCAGCGTTGCCAACAAGGTAACGGCCAGTTCGGTTTGGTCGTGGGCCAGCGCCGTGCGGATATTATCCAGCTGCTGTTGCGACTGCTGCGCCAACGGCGAAGGCGGCACAGCGGCTTGCCGACGTTGGCGGGCGGTGTTCGGTGATTTTTTCGACGTGCGAACCATGCGAGGAGTCCTGTGGGCGAGCGCTACCGGCGCGGTGTAAAGATGGCCCGATAGTAGCAAACAATGGGATGAGTGATGTCAGAGACTTGGGTAATCGGCAAGTAGGAGATCGCTTCAATACAGTGTCATGGCGAGGAGCGCAGCGACGTGGCCATCTCTAGCTTGTAGCTTGGCTCGGCACAACCCCATGATCACTTAACTGCGTGCCGAGCCGGTTTAAACAATCACTTGGAACCTGACATATAGCCTCTTTCTCTTAATACTCTTCGCGCAACACCCTTCTCGCTCTCTGAGTTGCCCGTAAAACCTTTGCTTTTTATTATGTTTACAAGCTCTTCATCAGGCTTTTGCTCATATTCTTGCTTGAGTTCTTTGAGTTCACCGGCCTTTTGTTCAATACCGTTAGAGACTACCGTAGCGGTATTTCCAAGAAATTTTGCAGTTTTATAGCTGACTTCACCAAACTTGTTCCAAAATCCCATAGTGTTTACCTATAAATTCACAGCTAACTTAGCAACCATTGTGCACTTCGAGTTTAACGATCTGGACAAGTCCGCTTATCATGCTGATAGCTACCACACACACTACACCGCCTAGCATCCGGGCATGTTTGTACATTATGACCAGCTCGACCACACCCAGAGCAACGTGACGGTTTTGGACAATTCTTTGCCGTATGACTTCCTGATCCACAAAACGAACATGCCATCTTGCGATGTCTCCCTTAAAGCATAAAAACGGGGCCTTTCGGCCCCGTTATATATCGATCAATCAGCTTAAAAGCTAACCAATTAACCCAACAGAGAAAGAACGTTCTGCGGAATCTGGTTGGCCTGGGCCAGCACGGACGTACCAGCTTGCTGAAGAATCTGCGCGCGGGTCATGTTAGCTACTTCTACTGCGTAGTCAGCATCTTCGATACGCGAACGGGCAGCAGAGAGGTTAGTCTCGTTGGTGCTCAAGTTGGTGATGGCAGACTCGAATCGGTTCTGCACAGCACCCAGTTCAGAACGCAGGCTGTCGACTTGTGACAGAGCGTTATCCAAGGCTGCCAGCGGGTTTTCGGTTGCATCCGCATCACTCAGAGCTTCTTTAGTCAGGCTACCATCTTCGGTAACGAAGATTTCGCTTGCAGCACCATCGGTGATCTTGCCATTATCATTGACGTAGACAGATGCAGTTGCTCCTGTGGTTCCTGAAGTTAGTGAATAATCACCATCAAAACCAGAAGTATAGGTCGCAGTAGTTGCATCCTGAGTTCCTGTTGATACATCATTGTAAACTGCATTAGTAGCATCGATACCATATAAATTGGCAGCGGTACCTTCACCATCGGTGTCTACATCGTAAGCGTTGGTTGTATCTTGAGCGACCTGATTCTGTAAATCTTCAAAGGCAATGGTTTCATTGGTAGTATTTACACTTCCAGCAAGACCATCGGCACTATAAACCGTATCTTCTGCAGTCGTAATGCTGCCTGCAGAACGGCCAACATCAGCGAGCTCACTGACCAAGTCGTCGATAGTGGCGACAGGGTCCCCAGCTGTGTTTGTTACACTTAAATCAGCCGAGCCAGCGGTACCGGTCAGGTATAAGTTCTCACCGGTAGACGCCAGGGTTAAAGCACCAGAAGAGGAAACGTTAACTTCCTTGTCATCGCCACCTAAATTAACGGTAATGGTGCTGGTCTCTCCAGCGCCTGGTGTCAGGCCTAGGTCAGTCGCAAGATTACCCGCAGTACCATCGACAGCCACACCAGTACGATCGAAGCTGAAGGTGTTGGTGTCCGCATTGAGGGTATACTCGACATTATCAGTCATCTGCTCAACGGTCGCACCATCTTTCAGGTTCTCGAACAGATCCCCAACGCTAGAGGCTGTATTGAAATTAGCGTTTGTATACTCGTTCGAGGTACCCACTTGAGTAAAGTCGTTGGCACGCAGATCCTGAACGGTAGCGGTGGAGTTAGCGGTACCGGTACCGTTAACATTGAAGCCAGCCAGGTTCAGCGTTTCGGCATTGATCTGCTTTAGATTGACTGAGATGGTCTGACCATCGTTAGCGCCAACCTGAATTTTCAGACCTTCGTCGCCTGCCAGCACCTTGGTACCGTTGAAGTCGGTTTCTTCGGAAATACGGTTGATCTCATCCAGACGCTGGTTGATTTCGTCCTGGATCGAGTTCAAGTCAGAGTCGGAGTTGGTGCCATTCTGTGCCTGAACGGACAATTCACGGATGCGCTGCAGGTTGTCGTTGACCTGGTTCAAACCGCCTTCCGCAGTCTGGGCGATAGAGATACCATCGTTGGCATTACGCTGCGCCTGGCCCAGGCCGGTAATCTGTGCGGTGAAACGGTTGGCGATTGCCTGACCTGCCGCATCATCCTTGGCACTGTTGATGCGCAGGCCAGAGCTCAAGCGTTCCATGGAAGTCTGCAGATCATTTTGCGACTTGTTCAGGTTCTGCTGGCCGATCATCGACGTGATGTTGGTATTGATCACTGACATGGTGTGATACTCCTTGCTTTGGACACTGGCCTTGAAGGCCCGCTTTTCGGCCACTGTGTGTGCCGTTATATTAATTAACGGCAGGGCGAGGAGGATCTTTAGGGGGAGTGGTAAAAAAAGATGTAAACGTTGGTAACTGGGAGGTGAGGGGATTCATGCTTGGCCTGGGAGCCACCGAGAGATTGAGATTGCTTCGCTGAGCTCAATGACATACCCACTCATTAATACAGTTTCTTTATCGTTCCAAAGCAAAAGCAGCGTCAAGCGCTGCTTTTTATCGTGCTTAAGCGATAGCTATTGATGTAACGCTACTTTTTACGCCCTAGCTGGGCATCCAGCGCATCGAACTGCTGCGTCAAGTAGGAGCTCATACTGTTCATTTGCGAGACCATTATATCGAGTTGGCTGAACTGGCTGCGGTAACGGGCAATGGTGGCATCAATACTTTTTTCCATACGCTCAAAGCGGGTATCGAGGCTTTTTACGCGGTTTTCCGCACCGGTGATAGCCCCTTTAATGACGCCGTTGCTGCCGAGCATCTGTTCAATTGACGCCCCCAGCTTGCCCGCCAAGCCACTCTCTTTTTTATCGCCCGCAAAAAAGGCGCCAAGCGCTTGGGGGTTATTCGCCACCAGGTCACTCAACTTAGCGTCGTCTACTTTTAGCGTGCCGTCACGCTGTAGGGAAATGCCTAACTGACTTAACGTGGAGAGCTCACCGCCTTCCACACCACCGGTTAATACGCTGCGTAAGCGTGATTCAACCGTGCGCACAGCGCTATCACCGAGTAGCTCTCCTGCGGTCTCACTATCGCCACTGAACGACGTTTGCTTAGTGATAACACCTTTTAAGTCGTTAAACGCTTTTACAAAGCCGTTAATCGCTTCGCGCTGTTTTAGCGTGTCGCGCTCGATGTTAACCGTGCTGGAAGCGGTTTCACCCTCAGCCATACTGAGTTCAGCGAGATTAAGCGTTACGCCCTGAATCGCACCCTCGATTTGATTTTTGGCGCTGCTGATCGCAATGCCATTAACCGTTAATGCAGCATCTTGCCCTTGGCGCTTGGCACCTGCTTCTACTGCCTCACTGAATGGGCCGGTTACGGGCGCATCTGCGGCATCGACAAAGCTGAAACTGTCAATGGAGGCATCGGCACCGGTTACCTTGGAACTTAACGCCAGCCGGTAACCTTCGCCATCGTTAATAATGGTGGCGTTTACGCCTGATTCTTTGTTGGCGTTAATGGTATCTCGAATACCGTTTAAGGTGCTACCTGGGGCAATGGCGATATCCACTGAATCGCCATTGCCAAAATTCAGCTTGAGCGCGGTAGCCCCCTGCAGATCAAGCGCTTGATCTTTTTTGTCAACCCGGCTGGAGGCGAGCGTGCCCGAGGTCGCCAGCTGGCTGACTTCCACCCGGTAACTACCTGGTAGCGCACTCGCGGTTGTGGTAGCGGTAATGCCATCACCGCGCACACTGGCGGAAAGGCTTTGGTAGAGCTTGGGATCATTGATTTTCGCTACGGCGTCTTGAAACGCATCCAGCGAGGTTTGCAGTTGGCCGTAGGCAGAAATTTTGGCTTGTTGCTGTGTTTTCTGCTGAGTGATGGGAGCGAGCTTCCCACGCTCTGCTTCTTGTAGTTGATCCAACAGGCCGGTCAGGTCGAGTCCCGAACCAACGCCAAGAGAGGTTATCGTCGCCATACTGGGTGTTCCTCAGTGAAAAGGCTAAACCAAAAACATTACGCGCACTTATGTGCACCATTAAACTTGATACTTACCTTATCGACTGAAAAGAGGGCGACTTTAGCGCTTTATCTTCCGCTAACTGGGCTAATTTATTTTTCTAATAAAAACGCCTGCTTAGCGCAGGCGTCAGAAACGTCAATGTCTAACTTTCAGTATCAATTACGGCCTAGCTGGGCATCCAGCGCATCGAACTGCTGAGTGAGGTAGCTGCTCGTTTGGTTCATTTGCGCAATAATCCCATCTAGCTGACCAAACTGCGTGCGGTAACGCGAGATGGTTTGGTCAATGGATTGCTCCATACGCGTATAGCGCTCACCTAGCGACTCTATGCGGTTTTCAGCACCTGTAATGGCCCCGGTCACGGTACCGTTGGTACTGAGCAATTGCTCGACCATTGTATTGACCTGCCCCGCCATACCGGTTTCATCTGAGCTACCCGCGAAAAAGGCTGACAGCGCATCTTGGTTGTTGGAAATAGCGTTGTCGAGTGCGTCGGAATCGATTTCTAACGTGCCATCCGTCTGCAGTGAAATGCCAATATCACTGAGCATCGATATCTCACCTTCCACACCACCGGTGAGCACGCTACGCATGCGTGATTCGACAGTGCGTACGGTGCTGTCGCCTAATAGCTCGCCCGCTGCACCGGTTTCCGCATTAAAACTGGTTAACTTGCCAATGGTGCCTTTCAGGTCATTATAGGCATCCACAAAGCTAGTCACGGCTTCACGAACAGCGAGTGTGTCCTGCTCTATTTTAACTGTACTCTCACCTTCTTCTTGAAGGTTCAGCGTTACGCCTTGAATCGCGCCTTCAACCTGATTAGTAGAGCTAGTAATCGCAATGCCATTAACGTTAAGAGCGGCATCAGTACCGCTTTGATGCGTACCTGTTCCATCACCCACATCACGATCTGCATCAAACGGAGCAACGCCAGTAAATGAGAAGTTACTAATTGATGCATCGGCGCCGGTTTCGCTTGAACTAAGTGCTAAACGGAAATCTGTACCGTCATTAACAATAGTCGCGTTTACACCAGAATCCCCGCTGGCGTTGATAGTATCCCGGACCTCTTCAAGGGTGCTGCCTGCCGCAAGCGTGATCTCTTTGGTGGAGTTATCAGCAAAGGTCAGGGTCAGGGTTTGATCTGCAGCTGCATCAATTATAGGCGTATCGGCAGCACCCACCCCGGTAGAAGCAAGCGTGCCGCGGGTAGCCAGGGTTTCAACGCTTACGTTGTAGCTGCCCGGCTGCGCTTCTGCATCGGCGGAGGCGGCTACGGCTTCGCCACCCACGTTAGTCGAAAGGCTTTCGTAAAGAGCGCTGTCATTGAGCGCATCAGCAGAATCCTGAAACGCTGAAAGCGCGCTTTGCAGCTGACCGTAGGCAGAAATTTTGGTCTGCTGGGTTTCCAGTTGCTGCTCTATGGGCTCAAGTTTACCTCGTTCGGCGTCTTGCAATTGATCCAACAAGCCGTTGAGGTCTAGGCCTGAGCCAATACCGAGTGATGAAATGGAAGCCATGCTTTACCGTCCTTTTATAACGTCGTAACTCTAATGCTTACGCTGCTCATGCAGAAACCTATCGATGTATTAATTAATACTATCGGCTATTCAATAGCAAACTTGAATAATTGCAGCCTATTTTAAGTATTTAAATGTCCAGGAAGTGTGCTTCTAGCGATTAATTTCATTCCTGCCGCATGAGGAAATCTCAGTTGAGACGCATTAAGCATCTCACACCCTCCTTAATAATAGACCTTGGTCTAATGCGCTTGGTCGTTTATAATGCGCTGCAACAAGCCCATTTTGGTGCTACCCGCAGGAGAATATCGTATGCCTTCAGAACCGATGCCTCTCGAGCGTTCTGAACAACGCCCCCCACTTTCGCCCAATGGGTTATCCACCGCGGCCAACGTTCAACGCAGCCTGCGCCAGTGCTTATCGATTGCCGCTGAATTGTTATACGACCACGGTCATGTGCTGGAAACCATTACCCTTCCTCAACGCGGCTTGGCCTGCCGTGAGCTGGCAACGCTTAGCGCGGCCGCGCCTACCTGGGCAACCTGCCAGCGAGTGATGGAAACCAGTGAAGCCGCCACTTTTAATGAATATGGCCGTTTTGTGTTGACCCACCTGGGGCGCGAATTGATGTTTGATATGTTTGGGCAAGGGGCCGCCGACTGCGCCTGACCCTGCGTAACTATTTCTTGACTGACTGTGCCTTGCCTATAAGAAAATCGCCCGCAAGCGAACGCTGCGGGCGATTTTGTTGGGGCGTCTTTTCTAGTAACTTTTGTTGATCAACTTTTTTCTAGCGCCTAGCTTTTAGGTCTGGTTTTCTTTGGCTTAACGCAGGCCGAGCAGCGAAAGAATAAACAGCACAACCACGATAAGACCAATAATGTAGATAATGTTACGCATTAGGGCGCTCCTTGCTTATTGCGTTTTAGGAAAATCAAAGGCTTGCTCACCCATGAGCCAATTTTGAACAGTTTAGCAGGCTTTTTCTTCTTTTGCGTAATGCCCCTGCATTTCCCTGTTTGAAAGTGACAGTGCTCGCGTGGCCGCCTCGCTAACGTTATCCGAGGTGTTGACGGTTCTCGTCGAATGCTCGCTGAATTATTTTCTGCTGCTTTCCATCGATTTCTAGTTCACGGCAAAGGGACGACCATTCGGATAGAGCATCAAGGGTCTGCTCGATATAAAGATCCGGGGTTAAGTACTTGAAGGAAGCACAAACCTGTTTGAGCTTCTTACGGGTAGCCAAGCCTGCACCGCTGAAAGACGTTGTATGCTCATCTGCGTAGCCCTGAACAGGAGCGTAAGTCAGGTCATAAGCTGGCGCCAGTGTCCATCGCCCTTGATCATGCAAAAAAGCGAAGTTCTTAGCGTGGTCATCGTGATTGTGGGTCAGGGCATTGAACACCATCAGCCTCGCCATACGCTCAACGTCTTCTGCATGGCGGGTGAAGGCGTTGGTTGCTTTTAAAAGATCTGAATAGTCCAGTGATGGAGCGCTGTAATCAGCATATAGAATACCGCTAGCCGTCATCATGTGGATTTTATGATTACCGTTGCGATCAAAACGCTGAGTAGAAAAGAAACGCTCGGTTCCCGTTGAGGCGTTGAGCTCAATCAGCTTGCTCGCGGCCATTTTCACCCCAGCACGCTCTGCCAACACTGAGTAGGCGTACTCGATAGCGCCGGTGTCCCGATGCTCAGTTGGCGCACGGAATTTCACTAGCCAATGCTGATAACCCGCAGGAAGTTCCTGGAAAGATGTACTGCACTGCTTACCATCAGTAGATAACGCCACGATCACCTTGGGCCGGGCACCTGCCGGGGAACCACCGGCTAGGCGCAGAGCATCCAGCGTGGTCGCGGTTTCACCTTCGTAAACAGCGTGAGATGCCTGATAGAGCTGGCTTAGGTCAATATTATCTTCGTCAGCAGTACGCTCAATAACGGGCTGATACTCCAATGCCCCCATTCCCCTATCGGCCATATAAGCTAGCCGATCAAGTGGGGAAATATCTCTCCGGTCTTTGCCATGCTCGGCAAGGAAATAGCGATCCATGAGCAGCATTCCCCATCCGTCCGGTAGAGAATCAGCAAATGCCCCATGTAGCCCATTGAAAAGGGCTGGGTCTGCTGCTTTCTGGGGTTGGCTGGTAAAATCCATGTTCAAGGGCGACAAATTGAAACCTTCCGCCACCCACTGGGGGTGATAGGCAAAGTAGATCCCCTGTCGGCTAGCGACCAGCTCCCCCACAGGGTTACCTGCTAGCAGCACCTCTACGGTGTTGATCCGCTTCATTTTCG
This sequence comes from Halovibrio sp. HP20-59, assembly GCF_033052795.2. NCBI lineage: Bacteria > Pseudomonadati > Pseudomonadota > Gammaproteobacteria > Oceanospirillales > Halomonadaceae > Halovibrio > Halovibrio sp. HP20-59. The sequence continues at coordinate 86,684 of NZ_JAWJUW020000013.1, read as the reverse complement.
CCCCCTAGTACGACCTGTCCGTTTGATCTCTTCAAGCGATATGGGGTGGTCATGCTTGAAGAGCTCGGCAATTTGAAATGTTGCGCCCAGCGCCGTGGCAATGAGCACTAGGCCATCGAGGGTTATTTGCCCATGAGACTCAAATCGCTTAATAGTGGACTCGGAAACACCCGCCATCTGCGCCAAGGTTTTACGGGAAAGGTTTTTCGCCAATCGCATTTCTCGCGCGTTGGCGCCAACCTGCTGGGCCAGTTCGCCAGGGGCAAGAAGTGAGTGAGTCAGGGCCATAGAAAACACCTCAATAACGGCTCATTTATAAACCATTATACACTAAAACTGGCTTTAAAAGCCCAAATATGAACCGTTAATATAGGCGATCGGCTCCAGATTTAGGCTCATAAAGCGCTATTGGCCTTACGTCTAGCGGCTATCTACTGCGGAACCTCTTCTGCTTCTAAACCTCGAACCTTTGCCACTTATACCGAAGGTGTTGCGATGCGCGCTACTGCTTTGCTTATTTCGTTTGCTGTTATGTCCTTATTCACCACTGCCAATGCAGTCGCTAATAAACCTTCTGCGAATACATTACAGACGCTAAACCAGCAAACCCGCCAGCTTGAGCGTGTACACAGCGTGGTGGTGGCTCACGAGGGTGAGATTATCCACGAGCATCATCAGGGCGGGCCAGGCGTTGCGTCGCCAGCCAACATTAAGTCGTTATCCAAAACGGTACTCGCCGCCATTACCGGTGCGGCGATTGAAGCGGGCGTTATCGAATCGGCTCAGCAGCGTTTGGTCGCACTGTTGGGTGATCAAGTGCCGAACGGCACCGACCCGCGTGTTGACGAGATTACCGTGGCGCATTTACTCGCACTGCAGGCCGGGCTTGAGCGCACCTCGGGCAGCAATTATGGCGCTTGGGTGGCCAGCGCCAACTGGGTAAACGATGCCATTACGCGCCCCTTCGTGGATGAGCCCGGTGGGCGCATGCTCTACTCTACCGGCAGCAGCCATCTGCTTTCCGCTGCGCTCACCCGTGCCAGCGGCGAGACAACCCACGCGCTTGCCCAGCGGCTATTGGGCGATCCGCTCAATATCACCATTCGCCCTTGGCTGCGCGACCCTCAGGGTATCTATTTTGGCGGCAATGATATGCAGCTTTCGCCAAGGGCACTGATTGAAATAGGCGAGCTGTATCGCAACGATGGTGTGGTCGATGAGGGTACAGAGGCTAGGCAGCGCGTCCTGCCTGAAGGTTGGGTAGAGGCCTCCTGGCAGGCGCGAGGCACATCGCAGTGGACCGGGGATGGCTACGGCTATGGCTGGTTTATTACTCAGTTGGCGGGGGAAGACGTTTACTATGGGCGCGGCTACGGTGGCCAAGCGTTGTATGTCATTCCGGAACGGGCGATGACCGTGGCGATCACGTCAGACCCCAACCCACCCTCGCCGGGCGGGCAGTTCCAACAGCGGTTAAATAGGCTGGTGGAGGGCTTGCTGGAAGAAAGTGCTGAGTAGAACAGCGAATCAACGTGGCTTACTCGCCTTTGTGGCCTAGGCTCATTAGGTAAAACGCGGCTGCCAATACCCCTGGTTTTCAGACGGGTTTAGGCGGCGGCGTTGAAACCGGATCAGGCATGACGGTACTTGAGTTATTATATATAAGTTGTTATATCAGGCTCATGGTGATCAATACGCAGGTGGCGACGAACAGCGCAAACCCAAGCAGCAGCGCGACACCGTCGCGGGCAACCAAGCCTAACCCCAAGAGGGTAAGCGCCAGCCCCGCCCCGTTGGCCGAAAACGGAATAAACTCCATCGGCGGCATCGCCAGAGCAATCAATAAACACACAACGGCAGTCACCCGGATACCCACGTAGCCCGTCAACCAGGGTAAACGCACCCGCAATAGCCCATCTATCCAACGGGCGGGCTTTTTCACTAACTGAATGCCCTTATCGAATTTTTGCTGAGAAATCGAACGTTTCAGCAGCCAGTTGGGCAGCCAAAAGGCTTCACGCCCTAACAGCAGTTGTACTGAGACAAGCAACACCAGTGCGGCCATTAGCGTCGGCATTCCCGGTATATCGCCGATAATCGGGGCGAGAGTAATCAATCCCGCCACCAGCAGCAGCGGTCCAAACGAACGCCGACCGACCGCCCGAACGACATTATCAACGCTGACTCGTGAAGCGTGCTGCTCCATGCGCTCAAGCGAATCAATTAAATCGATTAAAGTGGTATCTTCGTTGCGGTTATACATCGTCGTTATGGCGCTCTTCAACCTGTAGCTTGGTGCGAATAAAATCGCTGTGGCTGACATGGAGCAGGTCCGCCAACCGCCGAATCCGATGCTCTTCTAAAGGATCAACGTTGCCATCGGCCCAGGCCAGCTGCCACATTAATGCAACCAACTCATAGCGTTGATCATAGCCGTAATGGTCTTTGATTAAGCTAACGAACTGGTAGTGATCGACGGCGTCTTCCACTTCTGCCTGGGCCAACGCCATCAGCTCTTCCACATCGCTCTCGCTGAGCCGGTAGCGCTCAATAAGCATGCTGCGCAGCGTAGTTAGCTCTTCATCGGTGGTGTCGTAATCAGCTCGAACGATTTCACACAGCAGCGCGGCAGTGGCAAGCTCCAGGGTCAGCGTTTGGTTTTCGCGCTGCTCCGGCTGCGCCAGAGTACGCTGAAAAAAATCACTAATGGCGTTCAGCATGCGGTTTCTCCATGGATAGTTCTCAACTTCTGACCGTACTTAATCCTTGGAGTGCATTTATAAACAATGAGATTCACTGAGCGAAGAGCGATCATCAAGCGAATACACATAGGGCAGCCTTAGGGGCTGCCCTCTTTTGTGCCTTGAGTGAGGGTACTAATTAGCAAGACTGATTAGCAGGTTAGTGCTTACCAAGCAGAGCGTCCAAGCTATCTGCCGTTAGAATCTGTACTACCCACTCATCTAGCTGGGCGTCTGAAGCTAATGTCAGGCGATGATCTGCCCAATCGGGTATCTCGCCAAACTTCAAGGCGATTTGCTTACGCAACGTACCTTCCACTCCTTCATGGCGCCCTTCCTGGCGTCCTTCCTGGCGTCCTTCTAGACGCTCTTTCTCCCGCTCAAAGCGCTCAACAGTATTGACATAAGGCATGTGTTTTTCCTCCTGTATGGCGTAGACCGCCTGGACAAACTCGGACTCCAGGACTCTCGGTAGCTGGAGCATCCAGTCGATGATATTGAACAACCGCACAATCTGTTCACGGCTGTAGCCTCGTTCATACAGCAGCCGAATGAGAGCAATCTTGACGTCCTTGCGCGTAGCACCGTCTTTCAATCGCTTGGCGTAGATCTGGGCCATCACCACCAGCGCAAAGACATTGTCGCTGGCTTCCAGCTCTTTCCAGCGTGCTTCCCAATCAATCAGTTTAGCCGTGGGGAAGGTAAAGATCAGCTCGCACCCCCAGCGCTGATAGCGGAAAGTGGTGGGCCGGAAGCTATCGCGAGTATCAGCCAGCACCGCCAAGCTCACCACGTCCACCCCGTAGCGGTCTCGTAGCCGGTACTGATAGGTGTACATTCGCTCAGCAAACGCCTCCTCTGGCTCGCCCTGCACCTCAACGTGGATTAGCACCCAAGTCTCGCTGCCATCCTGTGCATAGACTTTGATCAGCTTGTCGGCGTAACGCCTGCCACTGTTGGCATCCGCCGTGATCTGCTGTAACTCCTTGTCAAGAAAGCTAAAGCCTTTCGACCAATCCACTTGTTCATAAATGGCTGGAAATAATAGGTCCAAAAACTCTTGGAAGTACCCTTCCAGCGCCATCTTCCAAGGGCTGTCGTGGTCGGTTGGTCGTGAGGTATCCGCTTCACTCATGCAAGCTCCTATTTCACTACTCGAATGCTAGCACAGTGGCGCTTTTCAAGCGCTATTCCGCTTAATGCTACCTGCCTGCGACGCCAATAAAAAAAGCGCTCAAATGGCTAGATCTCTCCTCAATCCTTCTGAATAAGCTGCTCTCTCAGCTGCTTGGGCACTTGCTTGATAATCAAGCGATCCTGAGTGGCGTCGTATTCGATGCTTGAGCCCAGCAGGTGGGAGTCAAAACTGATTGAGACGCCGCCCGCGCGTCCGGTAAAGCGGCGGAACTGGCTTAAGGTGCGCTTATCGGGCGGGATCTCCGGCGAGAGCCCGTAATCGGCGTTACGAATATGGTCGTAAAACGCTTTCGGCTGCTGTTCATTAACCAGGCCGGAAAGCTCGTCTAGCGTCATCGGCTCGCCACGGCGAAGCTGTTCGTTGGCGTAGTCCACCAGCGTGTCGGTTTTTTCGCGGCTGACCTCGTCGTTGTAATCTTCTTTCTCGACGTAGTCGCTAAACGCCTTGAGCAGCGTGCGGGTTTCCGCCGGGGCATCGACGCCCTCTTCCATGCCCAGCAGTGTGACCAATCCTTCAGCAAGCTTTTTACCACCGCGATCTTTTAGGAACGACACATACTGAGCGCTGGGGGCATCGCTCTGCCACTGGGTGAGGTTGATGCGCGCGGCCAGGGTCAACTGGCGGGTATTGAGCTGCGCGGCGGGCACAGGCTGGTGTTCCGCATCAATGCCAATGCCTTCCCCCTGATGCACTAACGCCACCAGCAAGGTTTCGGTGTCACCCTGGCGCTGGTGGCTAATCACTAAGTAACCACTTACTGACAGCTGCTCTTGAAGCTGCTTAACAAGCCGTTCGGCTAGCGCAACAGACAGCTCGACAAAGCTCTGCTCACCGGCAAGATAGGCGCGCAGCCACATGGCCAGCGGCCCGGCATGCTCGCCCTCTTCGGCAAAGCGCCCCCAGCCTTTGGGTTTGGTGTTGTAGGTGTCGTTCAACGCGCCTACCAAACTTGCCATCACCGGGTCGTCGCCGGGCTCTGGGGTATGCGGCGCGGCGGTAAGGTTTAAGCGCTCACCGTCAAGCGTTGGGTCGAGGCGGTGCACGATGCTTTGCAGTAGCGGCATAGGGGGTTACTAGCGTCCAGAGTAAAAGTGAATCAGGGTTTGAGGCGGTACCCGGTGCGGAAAATCCAACTAATGGTGACAAGGCAAACGGCCAGGAAGAGTATAATCATGCCCACGCTCGCCGCGAGACTGACATCGCTGATACCGTAAAAGCTCCAGCGAAAGCCGCTGACCAAGTACACCACGGGATTGGCTAAGGTAACGATTTGCCAAAACGGCGGCAGCATATCAATAGAGTAGAAGCTGCCACCTAAAAACGTTAGCGGCGTGATCACCAATAGGGGCACCAGCTGCAGCCGGTCAAAGCCATCGGCCCAAATGCCGATAATAAAACCGAGCAGGCTAAAGGTGAACGCCGTCAGCACTAAGAAAGTCAGCATCCAAAACGGATGGGCAACCTCCAGCGGTACAAATAAGTTCGAGGTAGCTAAAATAATCAGCCCGAGCAGAATCGACTTCGAGGCCGATGCGCCTACGTAGCCCAAAACGATTTCAAAATGGGAGATAGGCGCGGAAAGCAGCTCGTAAATGCTGCCAGAAAATTTAGGAAAGAAAATAGCAAAGGAGGCGTTGGAGACACTCTGGTTCAGCAGCATCAGCATGATCAAACCGGGCACGATAAAAGCGCCGTAGCTAACCCCGTTAACCTCGCTAATGCGTGAGCCAATCGCGGCGCCAAATACCACGAAGTAGAGCGATGTAGAAATCACCGGCGAAACAACACTTTGCAGTAAGGTGCGGCGCGTGCGGGCCATTTCCGCCATATAGATGGCGCGAATGGGGTGGAGGTTCATGGGCGCTCCTTGGGATTCACCAGGTCGACGAAGATATCCTCCAGCGAGCTTTGCCGAGTGTGCAGATCTTTGAAGGTAATGCCTTCACTCTCTAGGGTGGTTAACAGCTCTGATATGCCGTATCCCTCTTCCTCCTGGCTGCCGTCGTAGGTATAAATCAGTTCATACCCTTCAGCCGCTAGGCTTAGCTCAAAGCGCTGCAGGCTTGCAGGTAACTCGGTTAGCGGGTTGTGCAGATTTAGCGTTAGTTGTTTGCTGCCCAACTTGCTCATCAAGGCGGCTTTTTCTTCCACCAGCACCAGCTCACCGTGATTAATGACCCCGATACGGTCGGCCATTTCTTCGGCTTCTTCGATGTAATGCGTGGTTAGGATAATGGTCACGCCGTTGTCGCGCAGTTGGCGCACCACTTCCCACATTTCGCGGCGTAGCTCAACGTCGACCCCGGCGGTGGGTTCATCCAAAAACAAAATGCGCGGCTCGTGAGAGAGCGCTTTGGCAATCAGCACGCGGCGCTTCATACCGCCAGAGAGCGTTATTAGCCGGTTATTGCGCTTATCCCACAGTGCCAGCGATTTGAGCACTTTTTCGATATGCGTCGGGTTGGGCGCTTTGCCAAACAGGCCACGGCTAAAACTGACCGTGTTCCAGACGGTTTCAAACGCTTCGTTGGTGAGCTCTTGCGGCACCAGGCCAATACGTTCGCGCGCTTGGCGGTAGTGGCTAACGTTGTCAAAGCCGTCGACCAGCACATGGCCTTCGGTCGGGTTAACCAAGCCGCACACCACGCTGATCAGGGTGGTTTTACCCGCCCCATTGGGGCCTAACAGGGCAAATATTTCACCACGCTGAATGGTTAAATCCACACGAGTTAACGCCTGAAAGCCACCCTGGTAGGTTTTATTCAGACCGTTAATGCTAATAATCGGGTCGTTCAAGGCGTACTCCTCACGCCGCGACGCTGTAGTTGCGACGCTACAGTTGCAACACATGGCCACGGCGCTTCGAGACGAAATTAACTGCGGCTGGTGACTTCCAACAGATGATAGCCAAACTGGGTTTTTACCGGACCGTGCACTTGGCCTACTTCGTCGTTGAAAACGACTTTATCGAACTCAGGCACCATCTGGCCGGGGCCAAAACTACCCAGATCGCCACCCTGGCGGCTCGAAGGACAGCTGGAGTGCTCTTTGGCTACTTCGGCAAAGTCGCGGCCGTTTTGGATTTCTTCTTTGAGTGCTAAGCACTGTTCTTCACTGCTGACCAAAATGTGGCGGGCGCTGGCTTGTGTCATACGTTGCTCCTGAGAGGGGTTCTTTTTTGAGGTTGATCGTTTGGGGTTGATGATCGGTTTGGCATTTATGATCAAAAGGGCCGGTAGTTTATCACGGCACGCTTATAGCACCACTGCGGCGTATGGCTTCACCCACCTCTGCCAGCGCGCGTTCATGAGCACTGACTGCCACGGGTCCGCGGGTGCAGGCGACAATCACCCATGGCCCAGCGCTTTCATTGCCAGCACTGGCTGGCTCACGTTGAGCAATGCCTGCATCGCAACTGCGCCGCTGCTGCGTGCCGGTTTTATGGGCGAAGCTTATGCCGTCGCCCAGGCCCGCTTTAAGACGCTGTTTACCAGAACGGGTTCGCTGCATAACCGCTATTAAACGTTTGCGATGCAGGGCATCGAAATCTTCCATGCCGTCTTGCCTTTGTTGAAGGCCTTGTTTAACGCCGTGCAGGCTAGCCAACAGATCACCATAGGCGCTAAGCGTACCCACGTTCTCGCCAGTGGCTTCATAAGCATCAAAGGCGTGGTCGTAATCGGGTTGGGTGAAGGACCCCGTGCTGGCGCCCAGCCTGCGGGCTAATGCTTGGGCGCGTTGATTAACGCTGTGCTTGCGCAGGGCTATAAAATCCATTCCGCCCAGTTTGCGGGCATCAGGGTGCAGCTCGCCGTAAACTCCTTGGCGCACGCCCACCAGTTTGGAAATAGGCCCAAGCTCAGCGGGATTACCGCCGCTTGCGGCCACCATGCGACTGGCACGTTCGTTGACGGCCGCAAGCCCCACGCGATCAATCAGCATATCGGTGGCGGTGTTATCGCTGACGGTGATCATGTGTTCCAGCAAGTATCCGATGGAGATCGGCGTGCCGGGGTCGTGCCAGTTGGTAGGTCCGGCGCCGTCCACATAGTCACTGTGCGTAAGCGTCAAACGTTCATCCAGAGAAAGCGTACCCGCTTGGCGTTCAGCGAGCACTTGCGCTGCCACCGGTACTTTAATTAGCGAAGCTAAATACCAAGGGTCATCAGCGCGCCATGAAAATGCTTCGCCGCTGGCGAGGTTTTGCACATAAACGCCCAACTGGCCCGCAAAGACACCTTCAATGGCTTGTAAACGGGCGGTTAAATCGCCCTGCCAAACGCTGTGTTTATCTATTTCATAGTACCAGTTTGCATCGTACCCATTTGTGTCGTACCCATTGGTACCATCAACCTCGGCGTGAACAGGCAGCGCAATAAGCAGCGCAACCGCAACCAGCCCGCGTTGTATCCAGTGTCGCAAATCGTACGCCCCAGCAGTTATTAATTGCTTTTAATGGTGTTTAGCCATCCAACGGGTCAGCCAAATCCATGCCGCTGCGCCCAGTATCAACAGGCCGCCAACACCAAGCGCCTGTGGATAGCTGTACGCTCCCTGGCCTTTCCACAAAAAGCGCAGCATCAAAAAGATCACCACAATGTGGAAAATAAATGCTTTGAGGGCATCGGAACCGACAATGGTTAGCGGCAAAAGTGCCTTGGCGGCCTTGGCGCCGCCAGCAAGCGCTAAAGCTAATAACACCAGTGCGCCGCCCAGGCTAAACAGCATAAACTGCAGCCCAGGCGGGTGTTTACCCACATTATTGGCCACCGCCAGCATCGCCGCGTGTACATCGCCGCTAGCAAGCGCAATGGCATAAAACCCACCGACCATTAGCGCGCCCAGCCCCAGCAGGGTAAGTACTAGGCGTCGCCGCGCGATGGGCTCAAAGTAGCAGCGCAACAGGGCTTCACCGATGAGCAGCCCCACCAGGATTAGCGGTGCGCGGCTAATCTGCCCCCAGGTGTAGTGGTCTTCATGATCGACCAGCAGCGCTTTGAGAATATCGTTACCGCCAAACGTAAGGTTCTGCAACCAAACGGTCAGCGCGATTAATACCCCGATAGTGGCCAGGCGGCTCCATAGCGGCGCCCGCGCCCAAAGTGGCAGCATCAGCGGCACCCACAACAGCGCGATGGCGTAAAAGCCTAGGATTTCAACCCAGATGCCAAAACGCCCATAGAGCAGCGCATCGACGATCTCGCTGGGGGTATTGAACGGGAGCATTTCAATAATGAGCAGCGCCTTGTACCAAAACCATACTTCTACAGCTCGCAGCCACAGCTTTAACCGCCGCTTGGGCCAATCATCGCTTTGGGTATGAGAGAGAAATGCGACGGCTAAAGCGATCCCGAAGACCACGATAAATAACGACGATGAGAATTTGGTCAGTAAATGAACCGGCACCATGCCCCAGTCCGGCACATTACGAATACCCACTAATCCACTGACCGAATGACTCACGATCATTAACCCAATGGCGATGCCACGGGCCAAATCAATGGCTTCTATGCGGCCATCAGCCTTAGGCAGTTGGGGCGTTTCGTTCCAGGCAATCGCCATGGGCATTTCCTTATTTCCTGCGCTAATCCTGCTTCAGTCAATAAGTTAATACCGCATTTGCCAACAAACATGAACCCAATGCGCGCTTGCAGGTTCAACGCTTGCGTACTTGGCGCTTGGTTAGAACGTTCAAGATTCCTAACGAGAAATGCCCCGCATGAGCGGGGCATTTGGTGGTTATCGTTAGACTCGATGAGTTAGGCAATTAGACCTAAACCCTCAAAATCTATGATAACAGCTTACTCATCATCTAAAGCAGGCTGTCCCTGGGTGCCGGTCGGTGGCTCAGATTCTGCGCCAGTACCAGGGATGCCGGTATCATCATCATCGCCTTCCACAGTAGTTACTGTGCCTTCGTCATCTTCCAGATTAGTCTGCTGCCTAGTGCCATCGGCCGGATCATCTTCTAGGCCAACCGTCACGCCCTCTTCTTCAGGTTCAGGGGAAACAGTGCCTTGATCAAGGTTTAAATCAGTCTCTTGCCGAGTTCCGGTATCTGGCTCGCCTTCTTCATGCATGTCTGCAAAAGCGAGCGGACTTGCCATTAAAGCAAATGATACGCCAAAAATGCCTAATTTCTTAAAAGAATCCTTCTTCATCATAATACCGCCTCCTATTTGGCTTTACTTCCTTGGTAAAAACAACAGATCATCCTTGCTGTACAATACTTACCTTAGTAACCAAAGCTGTATCAGTCAAGTGCTATCTTGCTGTATTAAAGTTCCTCATACAGCTTACATGCGGGACATAAAATTTTTTTCAACTGATATCATGGCACTTTTTGTCATTTGTTGCTGGGTGGCCATAAACGCCCCAGGCTTATGACCAACGCCTAAGCAACTTCAATGTGATTACCAACATAGTATAGTCGCCTTTGAACAGTTTTTTACTCGTAGGCCATCTCTTCAAGTTCTTTCCCGCGCGTCTCTTTTACAAAATAGATAACGAAGAGTGTTGATGCAACGACACTGACCGCATAGAAGCCGTAAGCACCGACCAGCCCAATGGAAGCCAGCACAATGGGGAAGGTCATGGTGATACCGAAATTGGCCAGCCACTAAGAAAGACCTGCTAGCCCAATAGTGCTAAGCCCAGCCCGCATCCACCGCTAGTTCTTGCCCGGTGATGGCTTGGCTTTCGTCGCTGGCCAAAAACAGCACAGTAGGGGCGATGTGTTGGGGTTCGAGGCGTAATTTGAGGCACTGGCGCGCTTGAATGGCGGCTTCGTCGTCGGGGCCAATCCATTTTTCCAGCTGTCGTTTGGTCATCACCGCGCCGGGCACCAGCGTATTAACGCGAATATTGTGCTCGCCCAGGTCGCGGGCCAAGCTGCGGGTTAGGCCGTGGGCCGCCGCTTTTGCGGTGACATAGGCGGGCAAACCACCCAGCGCCATCTGCACGCTAACCGAGCCAAAGTTAATAATCGAGCCACCGCCCGCTTGGATCATCTGTTGAGCCGCCGCCTGGGCGGCAAAAAACATCGGCCGCAGGTTGAGCGACATTCGTTCATCCCAATAGGCAACATTCACCTCCCGCCAGTCGTGACGATCGTCGCTGGCAGCATTATTGATGAGGGTATGGATTTGCCCGACATTTTGTCCGGTATCGGCAATTACCTGTTGTAAGCTGGCTACATCGCGAATATCGCAATGGTGGTAGCGCGGCACCTCTCCGGTCTCGGCACGCAGTTCATCAACCAGCGACTCGCTGGCGGCGTCGTTGATATCGACAAACACCACCCACGCGCCCTGGTAGTGAAAGGCACGGGTAAGCGCGGCGCCAATGCCACTGCCACCCCCGGTAATAAAGACCACTCGCTGCTCAAGGCTGGTATAGCGCGCTGAGTGCTGTGTCATAGCGGTTCTCTCTTGGTTTTATTATTATTTGTTTTCCGTCACATATTCATCCACTGCCCACCGGCGGCAGACGAAGCCAACGCGCGCGTGATAAACCTCAGGCCATCAACGCCGTCCGCAACGCTCGGCGTGGGTGCAGCAAGTGCATTGGCATTTGAGCCGTTTTGATGCGCTTGGATTTGCACTGCGAAGTCGCTATAAAGCTGTGCGAAAGCTTCGAGATAGCCTTCTGGATGCCCTGCTGGAATCCGCGCCGCGGCCATGGCGGCGTCGCCCAGACCAGGGCCGTTGCGAGTTAAGATACGCGGGGGCTCACCCAGCGGCGAATGCACTAGCTGATTGGGGTTTTCCTGACGCCACTCAAGGCCACCGCGGCTGCCATAAACGCGTAACTGCAGGCCATTTTCATTACCTGCCGCTACCTGGCTCGACCACAGCATGCCCCGTGCGCCACCCTTGAAGCGCAGCAGCATATGCACGTTGTCATCCAGCGCGCGGCCTTCGACAAAGGTGTGCATATCGGCAGCGAGCGATTCGAGCTCTAACCCCGTCACATAGCGCGCCAGGTGGTAGGCGTGGGTGCCGATATCGCCCAAACAGCCCGCCGGGCCGCTGCGTTTGGGGTCGGTGCGCCACTCGGCTTGCTTCACGCCGCTGTCTTCCAGCCGGGTAGATAGCCAATCTTGCGGGTACTCAACCTGAACGACGCGAAGCTCGCCCAGCTCGCCGTTGGCGACCATCGCGCGCGCCTGGCGAACCAGCGAGTAGCCGGAGTAGTTGTGGGTCAAGCCGAAGAACAGTCCCGTCCGTTCCACCAGCTCGGCGAGGGTTTGCGACTCTTCCAGGGTGATTGTCATCGGCTTATCGCAGATGACGTGAAACCCCGCTTCAAGAAAGGTGCGCGCCACGTCGAAGTGCACATGGTTGGGGGTCACAATGGCAACCACGTCGATACCATCCGAGCGCTTGCGCTCCGCTTCGGCCATGGCTTGGTAGTCAGGGTAGGCGCGTTCGGCGTCAACGTGGAGCTCCGCGGCGGCGGCCCGGCTGCGCTCAGGGTCAGAGGCAAAGGCCCCGGCGACCAGCTCGTAGTGGTCATCCAACCGTGCGGCGATGCGGTGCACCCCGCCAATAAACGCCCCCTGGCCACCGCCGACCATGCCCAGGCGCAGCCGACGCGGCGTGTCGTGTTGATTGCTCATGTCGTATAGCCCTCCCCTTTGGTTAAATTAACTGAGGCTCGTTATTAAAGACCAAGGATGCGGCGATTGGCGGCTTGGTCGGAGCCGCCGTCAGCGAAGTCATCAAACGCCCGCTCGGTTACCTCAATAATGTGGTCGCGGATAAAGGTTGCACCTTCCCGGGCACCGACTTCCGGATGCTTCAAGCAGCACTCCCACTCCAGCACCGCCCAGCCGTGGTAGTCGTTGGCCGCCATCCACGAGAAGATTGACTTGAAGTCGATTTGGCCATCGCCCAGGGAACGAAAGCGGCCCGCGCGCTCTGTCCAGGACTGATAGCCCGAATAAACACCCTGCTTGGGGCTGGGGTTAAACTCGGCGTCCTTAACGTGAAACATCTGAATATGGTCGCGGTACACATCCAAAAAGCCGCGATAGTCGAGCTGCTGCAGGATCAGGTGGCTGGGGTCGTAAAGAATATGACAGCGTGGATGGTTGCCGACCCGCTCAAGAAACATCTCAAAGGTGATGCCGTCGTGGAGATCTTCGCCGGGATGAATCTCGTAGCAGAGGTTCACACCCGCCTCGTCAAAGGCATCCAGAATCGGCCGCCAGCGATTCGCCAGCTCGTCGAACGCCGTCTCGACCAAGCCCGCCGGGCGCTGGGGCCAGGGGTAGATGAATGGCCACGCCAGCGACCCGGAAAAGGTGCCGTGGTCGGTGAGGCCAAGATTTTGCGATGCTTTGGCGGCCAGCTTCAACTGCTCTACCGCCCAGGCCTGGCGAGCTTTGGGGTTACCGCGCACTTCGGGCACCGCGAAGCCGTCGAACATCTCGTCGTAAACCGGATGCACGGCGACCAACTGGCCCTGAAGGTGGGTGGAAAGTTCGGTAAGCGTCAGGCCGTGTTCGGCCAGGGTGCCTTTGACCTCATCGCAGTAGGTGCGGCTCTCGGCGGCACGCTTTAAATCGATCATGCGTGCGTCCCAACTGGGAATCTGCACGCCCTTATAGCCTAGCCCGGCCGCCCAGGCGGCAATGCTATCGAGGCTGTTAAAGGGGGCTTCGTCACCGGCGAACTGGGCGAGAAACAGCGCCGGCCCTTGGATCGTTTTCATAGGGCGTCTCTCTATAACGTCTCACTGGCAATCACATTTCAATGCGCCAGAAAATTTCAATGAAGCAGAGGAGCGCGGGCGGTTTCACCCGCGCCTTTTGGTCAGGTCAGACCATGATCAGAACGGCGAGTCAGGGAAGTAGTACTGCTCGGCGTTCTCCTCGGTAATCAGCGGCGAGCCTAGAATGTACTCGCCCACCACCGGGCCGTTGGAGACAAAGTGCTGCACGGTCAGGTCCATGGCAGTGGCGATCATGGCGGGTGGATAAAGCACGTCTACCGGCACCAGCTCATCGCCTTCCATGACCCGCTTGATAATGTCCTTCATGCCCGCGCCGCCGACAATAAACAGCTCATCTTCACGATCCGCCTGACGCACGGCTTCAATAACGCCGAGGGCGATATCGTCATCCTGGGCCCAGACGGCGTCGATGTTGTCGAAGCGCGACAGGTAGTCCTGCATGACTTCAAAGCCATCGTCGCGATTCCAGTTGGCGTGCTGCATATCGAGAATATTGACGTCGGAGCCTTCGATCGCTTCCTGGAAGCCTTCCACCCGCTCATCGTCGATCACGGTGGGAATACCGCGCAGCACGACAATGTCGCCTTCGCCATCAAGGCGCTCGCGGATGTACTCGCCGGACACGCGGCCTAACTCGTGGTTATTGCCCGCCACGTAGAGGTCTTCGATGCCCTCTTGAGTGAGCCCCCGGTCTACCACCGTCACGAAGACGCCGGATTCTTTGACGCGACGTACCGGATCGGTCAGCGGGCCCGACTCAAACGGCAGCACGACTAAAGCATCGATATTGCGCAGCGATACCAAGTCTTCGAGATCATTGGCCTGCTCGCCGGCCGTACCTGCCGTCGAGATCGTAATCTCGATATCGGGATAAAGCGCCTCGAGGCGCTTTTTAGCCTCTTCGGCGTGGTAATTGACGCCCCCCGTCCAGCCATGGGTGGCGGCGGGAATGGATACGCCGATGGTGTGCTCCTGGGCAACGGCGGCGCCGGAAAGCGCGATTGTTGAAGTGAGTGTGGCGGTAGTGACGCAGGCCGCCAGTGTGGTTTTGATGGTTCGCATAGTGGTGCTCCTTTCGTTTTTGTCTTTGTTTTGCTGTTTTTCTTGCTGCATTGCGAGCTGCTAAGGGTTGATGTTGCGAACGTTTTTCTGGTTTTTATATTTGTCTCATTACCTCAGGGCGCTGTTTTCTTCCACGACGCACGCTGCAGGTAGACCGCCACGATGATAATGGCACCCTGGACCGTTCCGTTGAGGTAGTTGGAAATGGCGTCGGTCAAGTTAAGAATATTGCCAATCATGGTCAGCATGATGGCGCCCACCACGGTGCCCCAGATTCGCCCATGCCCGCCCCTGAGCATGGTGCCGCCGATGATCACCGCGGCAATCGCCTCTAACTCCCAGAGCACCCCGGTAGCGCCCGATGCCGAGCCCAGCCGAGGCACGTAGATAATCGTCGCCAAGGCCACGCACACGCCCTGCAGCATGTAGGTCATGGTCTTGATACGGTCGACGTGGATGGCGCTGTATTCGGCAACTTTTTCGTTGGAGCCGATGGCAAAGCAGTAGCGCCCGAAGCGGGTGTAGTTGAGTAGGATGTAGCCAATAATCGCGACCGCCAGAAACACCCAGACCGGAATGGTGATGCCCAGGAAGCTGCCGTAATACACCGGACGGTAGATATCGCGCACTGCCCAGTCCAGGGTGAGGGTGCCGCCATCGGCGAGGTACGTCACCAGTGAGCGGTAAATCCCCATGGTGCCGAGAGTGACGATAAAAGCTTCAATTTTGCCTTTGGTGGTCACCATGCCGTTGATAAAGCCTGCGCAGAGTCCCAGCAGCAGTGAGGCACCCACGCCGAACAGCACGGTGGTGAGCCCTGCGCCAAACTGCTCGACCAGGCTGTTCATCAGGATAATCATTACCCCGGCAATAAAAGCCGCCATCGACCCGACCGAAAGATCCAGCCCGCCCGCGGTAATTACAAAGGTGGCGCCGATGGCAATGATGCCGATAAAGGCACTGCGGGTGAGCATGTTGGAGAGGTTATCCAGCCCCAGAAATGCCGGGTTGATCAGTACTCCCAATAGCGCCAGAATCACCAGCGCCACAAAAGGCCCCCAGGTTTTCAGGTCAACGGAAAAACCTCTCGATGCTGTCGTTTTGTTATTAGCCATAACGCTGCTCATCTGCGCCTACTCCCTTGATGCCGGATGCGTACTGCATGATTTCTTGTTCGTTGATCTGCTCGCCTTCGAGCAACCCGGTAAGTACTCCGGCGCACATTACCGCCACCCGGTGGGAAAGGCCGATCAGTTCGCCCATCTCTGAAGAGATCAATATCACTGAGCAGCCTGCTTCGGTCAGTTCATGAATAAAGTGATAGATCTGGTGCTTGGTACCCACATCAATGCCACGGGTCGGCTCATTGATAATCACGATTTCGGGGTCAATGGACATCACTTTGGCGAGCAGCAATTTCTGCTGATTGCCGCCGGAGAGTTCAGCGGCGGTGCGCACTGCCGTACGCAGGCGGATATCAAAGCGCTGGATAGCCTGCTGAAAGGCCTGCTCTTCGCGGCGGCGGTCGATAAGCGGGTGACAGTGAGCACGTAAATTGAGCAGCGTAACGTTGGAGCGCAGATCCATATTGAGCACCAGGCCTTTGCCCTTACGATCCTCGGTGAGATAGGCGATACGTTGATGCACCGCATCGCGCAGGTGGCGCAGAATTACCGGCTGGCCGTTGCGTAGCACCTGACCGGCGCTTTTACCGCGTAGCCCCAGCACGGCTTCAAGCAGCGCGGTTCGGCCAGCGCCCACGATGCCCCCAAACCCCAACACTTCCCCCCGGCGAAGGGCAAAGCTGGCCTGTTTCACGGCGCCGGGCACCACCATATCCCGCACTTCCAGCACCACCGGCGCATCGTCAGGAAGCTGCGTGCGCGGTGGGTACATTTCCGTGATTTCACGCCCCACCATCAGCCGCGCCAGCTCCTCTTTACTGCGTCCGGCCATGGGCCCGCTATCGACCAAATGGCCGTCGCGCAGCACCGTCACGCGGTCAGCGATCTGCTCGATTTCACGCAGCTTGTGGGAGATATACAAAATTGCTACGCCCCGCTTCCGCAGCCGGTCGATGAGTGCGAAAAGTACGTTTACTTCATTTTCCGTCAGGGTCGCGGTGGGCTCATCCATAATCAGCACGCGCACGTCGCGGGTGATTGCCTTGGCGATTTCCACCATCTGCTGATCGGAGGTACTCAGGTCTTTCACACGGGCGCGTGGATCAACGTCGGTTTCAAGCTCCGCCAGCGCCTCCCGGCTCTGTTGCCGCATGGCTCGCCGATCCAGAAACATGCCGCGGCGCAGTTCGCGGCCCAGGAAGATGTTCTCTTCCACACTGAGCTGTTCAGCTAGCGCCAGCTCCTGGTGGATCATTACCACGCCGTCGGCCTCTGCCTCACCGCTGGAGCGGTAGTGCCGCTGGCTACCGTCTACCAATACCTCACCCGAGGTGGGGCGAAGGTAACCGGCCAGAATTTTTACCAACGTCGATTTACCGGCGCCGTTCTCGCCCAGCAGGGCGTGCACCTCGCCCGCCTGCAGGTCAAGATCTACGTCGAATAACACCTGGTTTTCACCAAACGAGCGGCAGAGCTTGCGCGCCGATAACAGCATAGGGCCACCTGATGATGTCTGTTGTTATTGTATTAGGGGCTTATCAGCATCAATTGCTTTAGGAAGATGCTCTATTTACTTTAGGTACTAAAATAAATATCTGCATATGCAACTTAGGTCGTATTTTGACAATCGCGTTAACGCCCCACGATGAGTAACTAAATACAACGACTCAAGACAACGACTCATACAATCACGGCGACCCTATGGCCCTTCCGTCGACTGAGACTAGCCGCCTAGACAACACTCTAGCGGTGATCCGAACCCTGCGTGACCATGGGCCGGTTGCACGCACCGATCTGAGCAAACTCAATGGCATTAGCTCTGCCACCGTGACCTCAATTAGCGCCGAACTGCTTCAACAGGACTTGATCACGCAACAACCGCCTGAAACACCCCGCCCCTACGGGCGCGGTCGGCCGAAAACACTGATACAGCTCAACCCTCAAGCCGCCTATGTGGTGTGCATTAAGCTATCAATCAATGAGATCCAACTGGTAGTGGGGGATTTCGCGGGCCAAGTCCGCCATCGTGAGTACTACGCCGCATCCACTTTGGCGTTGAGCGCCGACGACCTGGAAGCACTGCTGGAAGACAAAATCAGCGCTGTCTGCGCTCAACAGTTGAAGGGTTTTCAACGCTTGGCGGGTATTTGTTTGGCAGTGCAGGGGGTGGTGTCATCGCAAAGCGGAACGATTATCTGGTCACCCGCCCTGAGCTTTCGTAACGCACCAATGTCAGCACGTTTGGCTGAGCGTTTTCACTGCAGCGTACTGCTGGAAAACGACGCCAACTGTATCGCCAATGTGCTGGCTGCACGGTCCGCCTATGCGGATTGCGCCAATTTAGTGGTCATTATGCTGGGCTACGGTATCGGTATGTCAGTGCTGATTAACGGCGTGCCTTATCTCGGCGCCAATGGCTCGGCGGCCGAGTTTGGGCACAGCAAATATCAGCCCGATGGAGCGCGATGCGCCTGCGGACGCCGCGGCTGTATCGAAGCCTACGCCAGCGACTACGCGCTCTATCGCGCCGCCGCCGAACAGCTAGCACTCCCCTCAGGCGACAGCGCACACCCTTCCGAACAGCAGATGCAGGCGCTGACACAGTTGGCATTAAAAGGCGACCCGACGGCCCAGCGCATTTACGATGAAGCCGGTCGGGCGTTGGGTGTCGGCATCGCCAATGTGCTGGCGCTCTTTAACCCCGATCTAGTGCTGATTACCGGCTCCGGCGTACGCGGCTTTGGCGCCATGCAGGCCGCCATGCACTCCGCCATTGACGATGCCCTGGTGGCCGAACTTAGAGGCACCACCCGCATCGAAAGCTGCGCCTGGGACCGCGACATGACCTGCATGGGCGGCATCGCCATGGCGCTAAACGCGACCGATGCCGAGACCCTCCAGGCAACCGCTCAACGAGTTCAATAGCCGTCAGTCGTGGTAGACAACGCTGCGCCCGCCGTCGATGGTTAAGCAGCTAGCGTTGATAAAGGGTGCTTCATCTGAGGCCAGGAAAACCACCGTCATGGCGACTTCCTCAGGTTGCCCCAGCCGCCCAGGCGGCAGCAAGGCTTCGATGCGGGCCTTCGCCGCGGCAGGGTCATCGAACGTCTGCCAATGCGCCTCTACCGCCGGGGTGGCGATATAACCCGGCGCAATCGCATTGACCCGTACACCGCGTGGGGCGTACTCAATGCCGAGCGCTCGGGTTAAACCAATCAAGCCGTGCTTGGCCACCGGGTAGGGAAAGCAGCCGGGAATAATCGAGAAGCTATGGGTGGAGGCAATATTGATAATGGCGCCGCCGCCCTGTTCTATTAGATCCGGCAACACCGCCCGGCTACAGTACCAGGCACCTTCCAGATCGACCGCCATACAACGTTGCCAGGCGTCCTCCGGCATGGCGAGCGGCTCATGGAAGACATTCATTCCGGCGTTATTAACTAGCGTGGTTAAGGGCCCGTTACTCTGACGCGCCTGCGCCACGGCGGCTTCCACCGCAGCACGGTCGGCAATGTCTGCCACCAGCGCTTGGGCGTAGTGGCCTTCGCCACGCAGCTCTTCCACCAGCCGTTCGACACCATCGCCATCCCGATCCAGCAAGGCGACTGTGGCCCCCTCGTGAATGCAGGCCTCCGCGATGGCACGGCCAATGCCGGTAGCCGCACCCGTCACTAGAATGTGCTTAGCGGCCAGCCTAGCGGTCATTGCGTTTCCTTATTAGTTAATCAATGCGAGTGGCGCGGTACCTCAGAACCCCGACACCCGACCAGGAAGTCGAAGTCACAGCCTTCGTCCGCCTGGAGTACCCGCTCGATATACAGCTGGCGATAGCCGCCCTGGCTGGCGATTAGCGTTGAGGCGGCAGTGGGGTCGCTTTCGGCCAGCCGTGAGGCCAGCTCTTCATCGCTGATATCCAGGTGCAGTCGGCCGCTCGCGCAGTCAAGTTCGATCCAGTCGCCGTTGCGCACGGCGGCCAGCGGGCCACCCGCTGCGGCTTCTGGAGCAACGTGCAGTACCACGGTGCCATACGCCGTGCCGCTCATGCGGGCATCGGAGATGCGCACCATATCGGTAATGCCCTGGGCAAGGATCTTGGGCGGCAGGCCCATGTTGCCCACCTCGGCCATGCCGTGATAACCCCGTGGGCCGCAGTGTTTCATAACAAGAATGTCGTTGGCTTCGACGTCCAGGTCAGGGTCATTGATGCGCGCCTTATAGTCGTCGAAATCCTCGAAGACCACCGCTCGGCCGCGATGCTGCATGAGTTCGGCCGTTGCTGCCGAGGGCTTGAGCACCGCGCCGTTGGGGGCCAGGTTGCCGCGCACTACGCAGATGCCGCCGTCCGCCGTGAGCGGGTTATCCAATGGGCGAATAACTTCGTCGTCATACAGCGGCGCATCCTGGACGTTCTCCCAGAGTGTTTTGCCGTTGACGGTGAGCGCGTCCTTGAAGGGAAGCCGGTCGGCTTCACCCAGGCGTCTAAGCACCGCTGGTAGGCCACCAGCGTAGTAGAACTCCTCCATCAAAAACCGCCCCGAGGGCTGTAGATCGACCACAGTCGGCGTGCCGCGGCCCACGCGGCTCCAGTCGTCCAGGGTAAGATCCACACCGATACGCCCGGCAATAGCTTTAAGGTGAATCACCGCGTTGGTGGAGCCGCCAATCGCCGCGTTGGTGCGAATGGCGTTGTCGAAGGCTTCTTTGGTGAGAATTTTGGAGAGTTTGAGGTCTTCATTGACCATCTCGACGATGCGGTTGCCCGAGAGGTGGGCGAGCACGTAGCGGCGCGAGTCGACTGCCGGAATCGCCGCGTTGTGGGGCAGCGAAGTGCCCAGCGACTCGGCCATGCATGCCATGGTGGAGGCGGTGCCCATAGTGTTGCAGGTGCCCGCTGAGCGCGACATACCCGCTTCCGCGGCCATAAAGTCGTGCAGGGAAATCTCGCCCGCTTTGACCTGCTCGGAGAGCTTCCAGACCACGGTGCCGGAACCAATGTCCTTACCCTTGTGCTTACCGTTGAGCATCGGCCCGCCAGTGACCACGATGGTGGGGATATCGCAGCTTGCCGCGCCCATCAGCAGCGCTGGGGTGGTTTTGTCGCAGCCCACCAGCAGCACCACGCCATCCATGGGGTTGCCGCGAATAGCTTCTTCCACGTCCATGCTCGCCAGGTTACGGGTGAACATCGCCGTGGGGCGCAGGTTGGATTCGCCGTTGGAAAACACCGGAAACTCTACGGGGTAACCGCCCGCCTCCAGGATGCCCTGCTTCACGTGTTCCGCCAGCTTACGAAAGTGCGCATTACAGGGGGTCAATTCCGACCAGGTATTACATATACCGATAATCGGCTTGCCCTGAAACTCATGGTCGGGGATGCCCTGATTTTTCATCCAGCTGCGGTACATGAAGCCGTTCTTGTCGGCGGTGCCGAACCACTGGGCAGAGCGTAATGGTGGCTTACGATCGGGCATAATAAAGTCTCCGTACAACCGGTAAAATAACAGTAATAAAAAAGATAAAAGCTTAAACGTCAGGCCCGCTGACGACGGGTTTGCTTCCAGCGGTCGAACATCACCGCCAACAGCAGAATCGCACCGCGCACCAGGTATTGGTAAAAGGTCGGCACGTTGAGCAGCCCCATGGCGTTCTGCACGCAACCCATAATCAGTACGCCGACCAGCACGCCGGTGATCGTCGCCACGCCGCCCGATAGCGCCACGCCGCCCAGCACACAGGCGGAGATCACAGCAAGCTCCAAGCCCATGGAGGTATTGGGGTCGCCCAGGCCCATGCGCGATGCCAGCAATACACCGACCACGCCAGCAACAACGCCCTGCAAACCAAAGACAATAATTTTGAGACGACGGACATTAACCCCGGCAAGTGCCGCGGCTTCTGAGTTGCCGCCGGTGGCCAGCACGTTGCGGCCAAAGGCGGTCATATTGAGTATCACGCCAAAAATCACAAAGCAGGCCAGCATGGTCCATACCGGTAGCGTTAGGCCCAGAAAGGAGGCACTGCCCAGGTCAAAAAAGCCCGGCACGGTAATCATTACCGCATCGCCACCGGAGGTGATGTAGGCCAGCCCGCGCACAAACTCCATGGCCGCTAAGGTCGCAATCAGCGAGTTAATACCGAACTTGGCAATCACCAGACCGTTAAACGCCCCTACTGCGCCACCGGCAACCACGCCCCCAATCACGCCGATAAACACGCTACCGGTACTGGAGGTCACCACCGCCGCGACCACCCCGGCAAAGGCCACCGTGGAGGCCACCGAAAGATCCACCTCGCCCAGCGCCAATACCAGCATCATGGTGGTCGCCAAACTGCCGATCAGGGTGATCGAAAGCAACAGCCCAACCATATTGCGGCCCGTCAAAAAATCGGGGATAAGTACTGCCAGCGCCACAAACAGCAGCAAGAAAATCGCGATCAGCCCGGAAGTATCGAGCAGCGTGCGCAACGGCTTGATCAGCCCCTGGCGACCCGCTGGGCGGGCAGGTGTATTCTCACCTTGGGTTACATTGTCGGTTGTCATGATTGTTGTCCTGAGCTTGTTCTTTTAACAGCGATTGTCTTCTTAACAGCGACTGTCTTGGATAAACGTCAATTTAGGCGGGCAGCGCCAAGCCCAACAGGCGTTCCGGGGTGGCCGATTCGCGTGGCAACACTTCGACTAGTTCGCCATCGCGCATCACGGCGATGCGGTCGCAAATCGAGCTGACTTCCGCCAAGTCACTGGAAATCACCACCACGCTTTTGCCCTGTTCGGCTAGATCGTAGAGCAGCGAATAGATATCTCGCCGCGCGCCTACGTCAATCCCTCGGGTCGGTTCGTCCATTACAAACAGGTCGATCTCTTCAGCCAGCCAGCGGGCCAGAATTACCTTTTGCTGGTTGCCCCCGGAAAGCTTGCCAATCGGCGTACGCGGTCCCGGCGTTTTGACGCTGAGCTGCTGGATATAGGCTTCGGCATTGCGCCGTTCACGGCCAGGGTGACGGAACATGCCCCAGCGTTTGAAAAAGCGCCGACAGCTGATATTGAGGTTGTCAGCGACGCTGGCCACCGGAAAGATGCCTTGGGATTTGCGATCCTCTGGGCACATGGCAATACCGGCACGAATCGCCTCACCGGGGCTTTTAAAACGCCGCGACTCCCCGTTAAATGTCACGCTGCCAGCTTTGGGAGACTCGACACCACAGACCAGCCGCAGCAGCTCGCTGCGCCCTGCTCCCACCAGCCCAAATAACCCAAACACTTCACCGCGCTTAACGGAAAAACTCACTGGCGCTTTTAAGCCACGGCCTTGAATATTTTCAACATTCAAGATGACATCGCCGTGTTCGCGAGAGCGGTAGCCGTAAACATCGTCGATATCGCGGCCGACCATTTCGCTTACCAGCAGGTCGTGATTCAGCTCAGACATATCCTCGTGGGTACGAATATGCTGACCGTCGCGAAAGATGGTGACCGCATCGCACATCTCGAACACTTCTTCCATGCGATGGGTCACATACAGCACCACCCGCCCCTCGTCGCGCAGCCGCTTTATGATGCGCTTAAGCTGGCGGATTTCCTGGATGGAGAGGCTGCTGGTAGGTTCATCAAAGGCAATCACTTTGGCGTCACGCAACAACGCGCGACCAATCTCGATCATTTGCTGCTGGCCGATTGAAAGCTCGCGTACCTTGGTCGAGGGATGAATATCGCCCTCGCCCAGGTCGGCCAGAATCGCCATGGCTTTTTCCTTCAACTGACGGCGGTTCACGAACCCCTGCCGCGTGGGCAGTTGGCCCAGCAGCAGGTTTTCGGCCACCGACATATTGGGAGAAAGCGTTAGCTCCTGGTAAATGATGGCAATCCCTTCGCGCAGCGCTTCGCGGGCGTTGCTAAACACGTGGCGTTGACCATCAATCCACAGCGCACCTTCGGCCACACGGTTAACGCCGCTAAGCACTTTGAGCAGCGTGGATTTACCCGCGCCGTTCTCGCCCATCAGGGCATGCACTTGGCCAGTGTGAGCCGCAAAGCTCACACCATCCAGCGCCCGCACACCGGGGAAAACAACGCTAATCGCGTCGAAACGTAGATAGGGATCAGACATGCGTGAACACTCCGCAGATGGTCCGTACAGGTGTTTAGTGACAGCTAGCCCATGACAGGCTAGCTCTTTTGCAGATCCAGCTCTTAAAGACCCAGCTCTTCGCGAACTTCCTCCCAGTCCTCACGGGTCATCAACACGCCAGAGGTTTCAGTGTTGGCCGGTGGCTTCTGATCTTCAGTAATCCAGCGGTAGAGATCTTCAGCTGTCTGGCTGCCGTGCATGGTAGAGCTGACCGCCACGGTGCCATGGAAGCCCGTCGGGGTTTCGCGGGAGAATTCCGCAAAAGCGGCACCCGAGCCGTTGATACCCACACCGATCACATCCTCTGGGGCAAGACCGTATTGTTCGGTAGCCCGAACGCCACCTAGAACACTCTCCTCATTAAGGGCATAAATCACCCAGTGTTCATAATCGCCGTGCTGGGCAAGTACCGGCGACGCGGCGGAAAAGGCACTGGCGGTGTCAGTGTTTTGCTGAGGCGCATCAAAGATATTGTCCTCAGGAAAGCCAGCATCAACCAGAGAGTCGGTCGCGCCAGTGGTGCGTTCAACGGCGGTGG
Organism: Halovibrio sp. HP20-59; assembly: GCF_033052795.2. Lineage (NCBI taxonomy): Bacteria > Pseudomonadati > Pseudomonadota > Gammaproteobacteria > Oceanospirillales > Halomonadaceae > Halovibrio > Halovibrio sp. HP20-59. Next base: position 62,154 of record NZ_JAWJUW020000013.1, on the reverse strand, counting down.
GTAGCTCGTCGTTGGTGATGCGCAACGCGGCAACCTCTTCAGGATTCCAACCGCGGGCTTCCATTTCTGCAGCGATCGCCTCGCCTACCTGCTGACCAATTTTATAACCGGACATACCCAGGTGCGGTACGTCTTCCATCGGCTCTCCGCTGGAATTAACAAACCGATCGTCCACGGTAATGACTTTCATATCGTACTGGTTGGCGCGGTTCATAATCGCAGTCCCCAAACGCACGTCTGGTGGGCAAATCACAAACCCGTCTGCGCCCTGGGCATACAGGTTATCAATTGCGCTGAGCACCTGCTGGCCGTCTTCCCCGCCCAGACGCACCACATCAAAGCCAAGCTCTTCACCTACCTCGGTAGCCGCCCGCTGTTCATTAATGAACCAAGCCTGCTCGGGCTTCTTGACGATGAAGCCAATCTTCACCTCATCATCATCCTGCGCCTGCACTGACCCCAATGAGGCCACCATAATCGCGCTACCCAGGGCCAAACGGGTAAATGTCTTGGTGAACGTTGTTGTTAAATTAGTGGTTAATCGCATGGTCGTACTCCTGATGTTTTAGCGAATCTTGTTGTTAATTGTGCTGATGCCTATTGATGACTCAGGTTTCAGGGACAAGCCCTGGCAGGTTACGAATCAAAGGACTCCTGGGCGGAAAAGCGATACACCGTCCGCGAACGGTAAGTGTCGCCGGGTTCTAGGGTTGTGTTGGGGAATGCCTCCTGATTGGGGGAATCGGGGTAGTGCTGGGTTTCCAGCGCAAAGCCAGAGCGGTGCTCATAAGCCTGGCCCTGCTTGCCGGTCAGGCTGCCGTCAAGAAAATTGCCCGAGTAGAACTGGATAGCCGGCTCGGTAGTGGAAATTTCTACCATGCGCCCACTCTGCGGTTCCCATACTTTGGCAGCCAAGACAAGCTCATCGGCCTCGGCGTTATCGCGGTCCAGCACGAAATTGTGGTCATAGCCGCCGCCAAAACCCAGCTGCTCGTTATCCTGGTCGATTCGTTCGCCGATCGGCGTCGCCTGGGTAAAGTCGAACGGCGTACCCTCTACCGGGCGGATCTCACCGGTAGGGATCAGCGAATCGTTTACCGGAGTAAACGCAGGGGCATTAATCATTAAATGGTGATCAAGAATGCTGTCGCTACCCCCGCCCTTTAAGTTGAAGTAGCTATGCTGGGTAAGGTTGATCGGCGTGGCTTTGTCTGTTGTGGCGCGATAATCCACCATCAGCTCATCGGCATCAGTCAGGGTGTAGGTAACTTCAGTTTCCAGCCTACCCGGGTAGCCCTCCTCGCCATCCTCGCTGGTATAGCGCAGGACAAGCCCGGTGCCCTCATCGTTCTCAAACGGCTCGGCCTGCCACAGCACTTTATCGAAGCCCTGGTCGCCGCCGTGCAGATGATTGTTGCCGTCGTTGGTTGCTAATGAATAGGTTTCGCCATTAAGGGAGAACTCACCGCCCGCGATACGGTTACCGTAGCGCCCTATAATTGCGCCGAAATAGGGGTTGGCCTGGCGGTATTCATCAGAGAGATAGGTTTCCAGAGAGTCGAAGCCCAGGGCGATATCGTCAAATTCCCCTTCCACGTTAGGGGTCTTTAGCGACAGAATAATCCCACCGTAGTTGGTTACCTGAAGCTCAATACCGTTGGCATTGGTAAACCGATAGACATCGACCTGACGGCCGTCGGGTAAGTGGCCAAATGTCGATTTCTCAATGCCGTTTCCGGCACTAGTTTCAGCAGTCGTTTGTTCGCCCTGTGCCTGGGCCGCGCTAAGCAATAGCATCGCGACACCGGCACTCAGCAGCAATTTTGGTCCTGCGACGACCCTTTGTGCGGACATGAGAGGCATGTTCTTGTTCCTTGCGTTGTTGTTGTTAGAGCGACGCCACCGTCGCGTATTCACCCCTTACAGTAGACACTTCCGACATAACCAACCAATATACAAATGAATCATTTTCAATATACTTTTGGTTATCAATGATACTGCAAGGCTTATCCTATGGGCGTTCTTGACGAGAACTGGTTTTTAGACGTGCGACTAAAGTTGCGCCATTTTCAGCTATTTTTAGCCTTGGATGAGCAACGCAACCTGCACCGTGCCGCCGAGCAGCTCAATATGAGCCAGCCAGCTGCCTCAAAACTGCTCAGCGATCTGGAAGCGAATCTGGGGATTCGGCTGTTTGATCGCCACTCGCGGGGGCTAACGCCCAATTGGTATGGCGAAATCATGATTCGCCATGCCCATAGCATGCTCTCGTCATTACACCATACCGGGGAGGAGTTGAATGCACTGCGTGACGGTAATGCAGGAACGGTGGCGGTTGGCACGGTGATGGCGCCGGCTGTGACGCTTATCACCAGTGCGATAGAGCGTGTGCACCGCGACCGGCCGGGGCTAAAAATCAGCGTGGATGTGGCGGTTAGTAAAGTGCTGGTACCGCGCCTACTCGAAGGCGAACTGGATTTTGCCATCACCCGGATACCGGCAGGCGTTGATGCCGAACGCTTCGTGTTTGAGGAAATTGGCGAGGAGGAGCTGTGCTTTGTCTGTCGCGAGGGGCACCCCTTAGCGAATAAAGCATCACTAAGCTTGGCGGATATGGCGGTCTATCCCTGGTCGTTGCAGCCCACCGGCGCGCTGATGCGCCAGCGAGTGGATAGCCTGTTCCTGCATCATCAAGTCGCACCGCCTCGCCAGATAATTGATACCGCCGACCTACTGGTGTCGCTGGCGCTGGTGGATAAATCCGACACTATCACGGTGACCACTCGTGAAGCCGCCAACCTGCTCTGCAACCCACAGCGCTTCCATCTGTTGCCCTTCAGCGAGACGCTTAGCGTGCAGCCTTACGGACTCGTTAGCTTACGCCACCAGCGGCTTTCGCCTGGGGCCGCCGCTTTTATGAGCGCCCTGCGGGAGATTATTGCTGAGGATGACCAGTAAAATCGGTGTTACTCGACAAACGCGTCGGTAGCCTCACGATGACCGTATAGAAACGCATCGGCGACCTGGCGCAGCGGGGCGACATCCACCTCGCTGCGTCCGCTTGCAATCAGCTCGGCAAAGCGCGCGTAGAGGCCCTGATACTCGCGCTCTTCGGCTTCAACCACCAGCTCGTCATCAATCATCAAACGACAGCCGCCATGGGTGAGGCTCAAACGGCTGCCGTCGCTATCGATATGCATATCCCAGGTAGGCGGACCGCTCTGAAGGAAGTCAAAATCGGCCTCGATCGCCGCGCCTTCTGGATCGGTAAAGGATAACTTTGCCGCAATCGGGGTTTGTGCATTACTCGGCACCAGCAGCCGCGCCTGTTGCAGAAAAAATGGCTGGGGCAGGATTTCAGTCGCAATTGAAAGCGCGTTGATACCGGGGTCAAAAACGCCCATACCACCGGGCTCCCATATCCACGCCTGGCCGGGGTGCCATACCCGCACGTCTTCCTTCCACTCGATTTCAACTCGCTGCACCTGCCGCTGGGCTAGCCATTGCTGGGCGTGGGCCACGCCGGGAGCAAACCGCGAGTGCCAGGCGGCAAACAGGCTAACGTCCTGCTTCTTAGCGCAGGCAATCAAGTCCTCTACTTCACTTAACGTCGCCCCTGGCGGCTTTTCCAGCAGCACGTGCTTGCCACGCATCAGCGCCGCTCGCGCCTGGGAGTAACGCAGGTGCGTCGGCGTGCAGATTGCCACCGCGGTGATGTCAGGGTGAGCGTCGAGCATCGCCTCCAGGTCTTGATAGCCGGGTAGTTCCGGCAGCGAGGCGTAAGGGTCTGCCGAAGCGATAAGCTCGCAGCTCGGTGTGGCGGCTATCGCGGGAAGGTGCTGGTCGCGGACGATTTTGCCCACGCCTACCAAGCCGAGGTTGAAATCAGACATATGCTTACCTTTGTTATTAGCCATTAAAAAAGTCAGGGGCGGTGTGTGGCAACTCAACGCTGCGCCCTAATGAACTGGCGCTATGCTCAAGCCCCAACGCCTCTGCAGTGCCCGCCAGCACCGCCTGGGCGGCCAGAAAAGCTTCTTTTGGACGGCGCAGGCGGATACTCTCCATCAGCCTACGGTGACGTTCGAGGCTTTCTTCCGGATCAGCAGCACTCTCATTGGACATGGAGATCAGCATATAAATCGAAGGGCGCAGGATATGCGATAGCTGCGCCCAAACGATATTATGGGTCGCCTTGAAGATGGCCTCGTGAAAGGCAAAATCGCACTCGCTATGCAGGCGTCGTTCCTCTTCGCAGGTGGCATTGCGCAGATTCTGCCCCAGGCCCTCGAACGCCTCTTCGATGGCAACCAAATCACGCGCCTTGGCCCGCTTGGCGGCGGTCATCGCCACATAGGGCTCGACATCCAGGCGGAAAGCGAGGATTTCACGCTGAATCTCCGGGTTGGGCGCGGCATAACGGGTCAACCAGCTGGTCACCTGAGCATCGAGAATATGCCACTCGGAGTACTCACGCACCTTGGAACCATGGCCAGAGATTCGCTCGATAATGCCGACATCGACCAACTGACGCAGATCGCTACGCACCGCCGAGCGATTAATCGCAAAGCGTTCGCATAGATCCATTTCACGCGGTACAAAATCGCCGGGGTGATAGCGACCACCGAATATCTCTTCGGCGAGATATTCGGCGACGCTAGGGCGAATGACTGGTTTGCTGAGAGATGATGTCAATGCGATGGGACCCTATTTCGATTCGAGCCAATCATAACGTACTTGACTGGTCTACTGTTACCGGCGGTGCTGCGCCTAACACGGCACGCTGCCGCAGTTCCAGGCGCCGCTCATAAAGCCCCTTGGCCAGCAGCGTACCTAGCACCATGCCGCCGCCCAGCAAGGCCACGGGGGCGGGCTGTTCACCGAGAATCCACCAGGCCAGCAGCGTGCCCACCACCACTTCCAGCAACAGCAATAGGCCCACTTCAGCAGAGGGCAGATACAACGGCCCGCGCTGCAGCAGTGTTACGCCACAGGGCACAATGATCAGACACAGCAGGATCACCACGGCGAGCTGATTGACGGCGGGCAGGGTGGGCTCGCTCCCCACCAGCCAAAACAGCCCAGCAACGCTGCCGACCAACAGGCCGTTGAATACCAACATGGGGCTCATGTCCACCCCGGGGCGCGTGCGGCAGAGGGTAAAGTTAATCGCCAGGGTGGTCGCCGCCATCAAGGCGAACGCGTTGCCCACCCAGGAACCTGCGCCCGCATCGTCCAGCGCGATCATGGCAACACCCGCCATACACAACAGGATTGCCAACCAGGTACGCCTGGGCAGGCGCTCCTTGAGGATGATCCAGGACAGCACCGCCGCAATTAACGGCGAACTGGCCAGTATCATCAACACGTTGCCCGCCTTGGTGTACTGATTACCCAGCACGAAACCACAGGTAGTCAGGCTGAACAGCAGTGCCACGGCGATACCCGTCCAGCCGCAGCGACGATAGGCCGCCAGAGTGCCACGGCCATAGCGCAGCAAGGCGATAAGCAGAAAACCTAATCCTGATAGATAACCGCGCCACATCAGAATTTCTGCATCGGGCAGGTCGGCTACCTTGATCAGCAAGGCATCCGGCGCCATGATCAGTGCGCCGCCAGCGGTTAACAGCAGGCCCTGCTGACGATGCGATAAGGTGCTTAAACGACTCATCGAAGTGCTCGCCCCTTCAGTGATTATCCCTGGGCGGATGCTGACGGGCCACATCGCGATATTTGGTGGCGGGTTCCAACGTCATACCGCGATCCAGCGGCTCGACCATACTGCGCTGGATCTCTTGCCAGGGGGTCTGGTGGCCGGGGTAGCGGTAACCACCTTGCTGAGCTAGCCGCTCGCGGCGCGCTTCTAGCTCACTGGCCTCAATCAGCAGCTGCACTTCGCAGCGCTTAAGATCGACCCGCAGACGGTCGCCGGTTTCCAGCAGCGCTAGCCCACCGCCGGTGGCGGCTTCCGGGGAGGCATTGAGAATCGACGGCGAGCCAGACGTACCCGACTGACGGCCATCACCCAGGCACGGCAGTGACTCGATGCCCTGTTTGATCAGCGCCTCCGGCGGCTGCATATTAACCACCTCGGCACCGCCGGGGTGGCCTACCGGGCCAGCCCCACGCATCACCAGAATGGTACACGCGTCGATGTTCAGCGCCGGGTCATCAATACGCGCGTGGTAATCCTCCGAGCCGTCAAACACCACTACCTTGCCTTCAAAGGCTTCCAGGTCGTTGGGGTCATTTAGGAAGCGCTCGCGAAAGTCCCGAGAGATAACGCTGGTTTTCATCAGCGCCGAGTCGAACAGATTGCCCTTGAGATTGAGGAAGCCCGCATGATCCACCAATGGGTCGTTATAGCGGCAAATCACATCAGCATCCTGGGTTTCACGGCCCTGAACATTATCGCCTATAGAGCGACCGTTGACCGTCAGCGCATCGCTGTGCAGCTTACCCGCCGTTTGTAGCTCGTGGAGTATGGCGGGCACGCCGCCAGCGCGGTAGAACTCTTCGCATAGGAAGGCACCTGCAGGCATAACGTTGGCCAGCAAGGGGATTTCATGGCCCAGGCGCTGCCAGTCATCGTTATCCAGCTCGATGCCCGAATGGCGGGCAATCGCATTGATATGTACCGGCGCATTAGACGAGCCGCCTAGCGCGGAGCAGGCCACAATGGCGTTCTCGAATGCTTCCCGGGTCAGAATATCCAGCGGGCGCAGGTCTTCCCACACCATATCGACAATCCGCGTGCCGGTGTCGTAGGCGGCCATCGCGCGCTCTTTATAAGGCGCGGGTATCACCGCCGAACCCGGCAGACTCATGCCCAACACTTCGGCCATGGAGTTCATGGTGGAGGCAGTGCCCATGGTATTGCAGTGGCCAATCGAGGGCGCTGAATCGCTGGCACGGGAAAGAAACTCGGCGTAGTCGATATCGCCCGCTGCCAGACGCTTGCGTAGCTCCCAGATGATGGTGCCCGAACCCACCCGCTCGGCGCCCCGCCAGCCGTTTAGCATCGGCCCGCCGGAAAGCACGATGGCAGGAATATTCACCGTTGCCGCCGCCATCAGCGCTGCCGGAGTGGTCTTGTCGCAGCCGGTGGTCAATACCACACCGTCTAACGGGTAGCCGTGCAGCACTTCCACGATGCCCAAATAAGCCAAATTACGATCTAGCGCGGCGGTGGGCCTACGCACGTTCTCGTGAATAGGGTGCATGGGGAATTCAAACGGCACGCCGCCCGCGGCGCGAATCCCGTCTTTCACCCGCTTCACCAGCTCAATGTGATGACGATTGCAGGGGGTTAAGTCCGAGCCCGACTGGCAAATACCGATAATCGGCTTACCGCTGGTCAACTCATCCAGCGTAATACCGTAATTAAGGTAGCGCTCAATACACAGCGCTGTGGTGCCAGGGTGATCGGGATTATCGAACCAATAACGTGAGCGCAATTGATCGGGAGTTATTCGCTGAAAATTGGCCATGGTGCCGCTCCACGCCTAGAGTAAAGTTGTTAGAGTCAAAAGAAAAACTGCTCATGACGGTACGCTTTCTTCGCTCTATCGTCGACACATACAAAAGTATATGTTGAACATACAGCTGAAACATTAGACATTTAGCTGCGGGTTGCGGTGCTATCCTCGAAAAGACGGCTCCGCACACATACAAAAACAACACACAACTTGCTGTGGTTCGCTGAGAAAACACCCTTAGCGTAGCGATCTACAGCACGCCAGGAGAGTGGCCACTATGCATTATTTTTGGAAACGCAGCCTATTAATCACCGGCGCCACGCTGCTCAGCTCAACGGCCGTTTACGCGCAAACGCCTGACCTATCCGATCCACCAGAGATTGAGGTTGATGTCATCACCGAGGATCTTGGTTCGCACAATATCCGTGTTGGCATTGGCTTAGCCGAATCCTCACCGCTGTATATCTCTACTCAATATTTCGGTGACATTCTTTCCGAGCGCACCGAGGGGCGGCTGACAGTTAATGTCTTTCCCAACAGCCAGCTCGGCGACGATGCGCAAATGATGGAGATGCTACAAACGGGGACGTTGGATATGACCATCCCTTCTACGTCCCCTGCGACCAGCTACGTAGAAGAGCTTGCCGTTTTCGACCTGCCGTTCTTGTTCCCTACCCGTGAAGCCGCCATGGCAGTGCTAGAAAGCGACGTTGCCCTGGACCTGCTCGACAAGTTCGATGGGACTGGCATTAAGGCCTTCGCCTATCATGAAAACGGCTACCGTCAACTCACCAATAGCGTGCGGCCCGTGGAGTCGCCTGAGGATGTGGCAGGACTGGACGTTGGTGGCCTGACCATTCGCACCATGGAAAATCCCGTGCAGTTAAGCATCTGGCAAGCGCTAGGCGCCAACCCAACGCCGATGGCGTTTGGCGAGGTATTTTCGGCCATGGAGCAAGGGGTTATTGATGGCCAGGAAAACCCTTGGAGCACTATCCTGACCTCCAATTTCCATGAAGTGCAGGATTACGGCTCCGAAACGCGCCATGTTTATACCCCCTTCATTATCATGATGTCCGAGCGTACCTGGGATCGCCTTGATCCGGCCTACCAGGAACTGGTCGAAGAAGCCGCCCGCGAGGCAGCCGCCTACGAGATCCAGTTGGCGACTGAGTACGACGACTGGGCACGTAATCAGCTTGAAGAGCGCGGCATGCAAATTACCCGCCTTAATGATGATCAAATTGCCGACTTCCAGGAAGCCGTGCAGCCCGTTTACGACGAGTGGGCCCCACGCATTGGCGAAGATTTGGTCGCTGAAATTCAGCAAATTGTCGAGTCGTCGATGGCAGAGTAAACGGCTTGCGATAACCGGGTTTTGTATTAAGAAGCTTACTAATAGACCAGGCAAGAGGCAGCCGCCTCTTGCCACTTACTCGTCTCTTCGGAGCGCTTATGGACACACCCAATACACCTATTCCGGATACCGCGGCATTTCTCGACGACCCCCAACGCAAACCGTTGGAGATCGATACTGAGGAGCGCCGGGGGCCTGCGCTATTTCGTTGGTTAACGCTGGCCATGGAACATGTGATCGCTGCCTTACTAGTCGCGCTGATCGTCTCGGTATCAGCCAACGTCATTGGGCGCTCGTTGCTTAATAATTCGGTGCCCTGGGCCGATGAGCTGGCCCGCATGCTGTTTATCTGGCTAATTTTTATCGGTGCCGCCGCCGCCTTTGCCCGCTTTGAGCATATCGCCGTGGATATTCTGGTCCGGCGGCTAAAACCGCGTGCAGCCCATACGCTTTACTTGATTCAGCATCTGTTTATCACCGTATTGATGGGGGTAATCATCTGGGGAGGCTACGTGGTGATGTCACGCGCTTCCGGGCGAACAGCGATCCTCAACGTGCCCTGGAACTTCGTCAACGTCTCGCTCGTGCTTTGCGCCACCTTTATAGGCGCGGTGGCGATTTGGCGCGCTTGGCAGAGCATTCAACAGATTCGCTCGCCCGACGTGCCGTCGACCACTCAGGGAGGCCGATAGACCATGTTATGGATTTTTCTCGGCATTCTGTTCGCTTCGCTAGCGCTGGGTTTGCCCATTGCCTTTGGCCTGGGTATCGCCGCCGTGGTGATGGCGGTACTCTCCGATATTCCATTGTCGATCTTGATTGAGCAGTCGATTCGCGGCGTTAACAGCTTTCCGCTGCTGGCAATCCCGTTCTTTATTCTGGTCGGGGAGGTGATGAGCAACGGCGGCATCGCCCGCCGGTTGATGGAGTTAGCGGGGGCTCTGGTAGGCTTTGTGCGCGGCGGCCTCGGTCAGGTAGCGATTACCGGCTCGATGTTCTTCGGCGGCATTAGCGGCTCTGCCGTCGCCGACACCGCGGCGACCGGCGCGATGATGATTCCCTCCATGACCAAGCAGGGCTACACCGCGCCGCAAGCCACGGCGATCAACACCGTTTCGTCGGTGATCGGCATTATTATTCCACCCTCTATCCCGCTGATTCTATACGGCATTGTGACCGAAACGTCGATTAGTCGGCTGTTTATTGCGGGCATCGTGCCGGGGATATTGATCGGTTTTGGCTTAATGGCAACGACCTTCATCATGGCAACCATCGGCCATGCCGGCCAAACCCGCAAGTTCCGTGTCGATGTGCTATGGCAGGCGTTCAAGGCGGCATGGTTGGCGCTGGTACTGCCGGTGCTCGTCATCGGCGGCATTATTGGCGGCATCTTCACCGCTACTGAGGCCGCCGTTGCGGCTCTACTTTACTCGCTGTTCATCTCGCTGGTGGTCTACCGCGAATTTAAGATTACGGCGCTCTGGGGCATGCTGATTCGTACTGCCCGCTTGACGGGCATGGTTTTGCTCCTACTGGCATTCGCTACCGTTATTGCGTGGTTTTTAACCATTAACATGGTGCCTCAGACGTTAGTTACCCAAGTACAGGCGATCACCCAAGATCCTTTCCTATTGCTCTTAATCGTCGCCGGCTTACTGCTACTGGTGGGGTTTGTAATGGACCTGACCCCCGCCATGGTGATTATGGCGCCGATGCTAACGCCCATTGTCACCTCGGTAGGGGTCGATCCCGTGTACTTTGGCGTACTGATGGCCTTTATTCTTGGCATTGGTCTTTTGACGCCGCCCGTGGGCACCTGCCTATACGTCGGCTGTGGGGTCGGCAAAGTCTCCATGGAACAGCTGGTTAAGGCCATGCTGCCTTACTACGCTACTTTGCTAGTGGTGCTGGTCATCCTGATCGCATTCCCCGGCATTGTGACGTGGTTACCTGACCTCACTGACGTGAGTGGCAATTAATGACACCCCTTACCATCACTACAACAAGGAATTCATGATGCGGTTGATTCAATACCTTGATCAGCGCCAGCTGCGGGTCGCCATGGTAGAAAACGCCGACGCCGTTCGCCCCATTACCATTGAGGGCGGCACCTACGCGCTGGCTCAGGCGGCTATCAACACGGGGGAGTCGCTTGAAGCCGCCATTACCTCACGCTTAGAAGACACGCTCATTGATTATCAGGTGTTGGTTGATGAGCGCCGCTTGCTACCGCCCCTTACCCACCCCGACCCCGCTCACTGCCTGGTAACCGGCACCGGGTTAACCCACTTGGGCAGTGCCGACACCCGCTCCGCCATGCACGCCAAAGCCCAGGCCGCAGAAGAAGATCTGACCGACTCCATGCGCATGTTCAAACTCGGCGTCGAGGGTGGCAAACCCGCCGCTAACTCGGTCGGCGCGCAGCCGGAGTGGTTCTATAAAGGCGACGGTGACTGCATCGTTGCGCCTGAAGCTGAGATGCCCAGCCCCGCGTTCGCAGAAGACGCCGGTGAAGAGCCCGAGCTGGCCGGGCTGTATGTTGTCGCGTCTGATGGCACGCCTTGGCGGGTCGGTTATGCCATCGGCAACGAGTTTTCCGATCACGTTACCGAACGTTTCAACTACCTATGGCTTGCCCACTCCAAGTTGCGCGCATGCAGCTTTGGGCCCGAGCTGTTGATCGGAGAACTGCCCGCCCATCTCGAAGGCACCAGCTGTATTCAACGCGACGGTCAAACGCTGTGGGAAAAGCCGTTTCTGACCGGTGAAGCCAATATGGCCCACAGCATTGCTAACCTTGAGTACCACCACTTTAAATATCCAGGCTTTCGCCGTCCTGGCGATGTCCACGTTCACTTCTTCGGTACCGCCACCTTAAGCTTCGCCGACGGGATTAAGGTACGCGAAGGGGATCGCTTCGAAATCACGCTTGGCGATTTTGGCCGCCCGCTGCGCAACTCGCTACGGGTGGAAGCAGACGAACCGGCTATCAGCGTAAAAACGCTTTAACTTAATCGCACCAACCCAGCAGGAGGATGTATGACCCTGGAAGGTAAACTACTGATTGGTCAGCAGGCCGTTAGCGGCCAACAGGCTGACATTCAAGCCGTCAATCCCGCCACCGGCGAAACTCTCGAACCCACCTATGCTGGCGGAAGCAAGGCCGAGGTCGAGCGCGCCTGTGAACTCGCCGAAGCGGCTTACGCCAGCTACCGCGAAACCTCGCTCGAAGAACGGGCCGTCTTCCTCGAAACCATCGCCAGCGAGATTGATGCGATTGGCGATGAGCTAACCGCGCGCGGCGTCGCTGAAACCGGCCTGCCCGAAGCCCGCCTGCAGGGCGAGCGTGGGCGTACCTGCGGCCAACTACGCTTGTTCGCCAACGTAGTCCGGGCCGGCGAGTGGCTGGATGTACGCATTGATCCGGCAATGCCTGATCGCGAACCGATGCCGCGTGTTGACCTGCGCCAGCGGCATATCGGCCTGGGCCCGGTAGCGGTGTTTGGCGCCAGCAACTTCCCGCTAGCCTTTAGCGTTGCCGGTGGCGATACCGCCTCGGCACTGGCCGCTGGCTGCCCGGTGGTGGTCAAGGGCCATTCCGCCCACCCCGGCACGTCCGAGCTGGTGGGTCGCGCCATTCAGCGCGCCGTTGCCAAGTGTAAACTGCCTGAGGGTGTCTTTTCGCTACTGTTTGGTTCGGGCAAAGAGATCGGTCAGGCGCTAGTTGCTGACCCGCGCATCCAAGCGGTAGGTTTCACCGGCTCGCGCAGCGGCGGCACGGCACTAATGGCCACCGCCCAGGCCCGGCCGCAGCCAATCCCCGTCTACGCCGAGATGAGTTCAATCAACCCGGCGTTTCTGCTGCCGGAAGCCCTCAAGGCACGCGGCAAGGAGATCGCCGAGGGGTTTGTCGGCTCCCTCAACATGGGCGCCGGGCAGTTCTGCACCAACCCAGGGCTGGTGATTGGGGTTCAGGGTCCTGAGCTGGATGCCTTTGTTGAAGCGGCCGCTGAAGCGGTCAAGGGCAGCGCTGCCCAGACCATGCTCACCCCGGGCATTCACGACGCCTACCAACAGGGTGTTGATCGGCTGGCCAACCATGCCAAGGTCACCGAGGTCGCCCGCGGCCAAGCGGGTGAGTCGGCCAACCCTTGCCAGGCAGGTCTATTCGTCGCAAGCGCGACCGACTTCCTGGCCGATGAGGCCCTGCAAGCTGAAGTGTTCGGCGCCAGCTCGCTGGTCATCGAATGCGCCAATGTCGACGAGATGCAGCGTGTCGCAGCCCAGGCCGAAGGCCAGCTAACCATTACCCTACAGATGGACGACGGTGACTTGGCGACGGCCAAACAACTGCTGCCCACGCTGGAGCGCAAGGCAGGGCGTATTCTAGCTAATGGCTGGCCTACAGGAGTCGAGGTGTGCCACGCCATGGTGCACGGCGGCCCGTATCCCGCCACATCCGACTCACGCACTACCTCGGTGGGTAGCGCGGCGATTTATCGCTTCCTGCGCCCAGTGTGCTATCAGGCGCTGCCGGAAGGACTACTGCCTGAAGCGCTGAAAGATAACAATCCTTTCAATGTACCGCGGCTGGTCGACGGCAAACGCGAGGGCTAGGACCGCTAGGAGGCATCCGAAAGGCGCTTTTTAAGCTGCATATAAGTGCCGTAGTGACGGTCGAGGTGGCGCTGCATGGCTGCCTCGGCCGCATCCGGGTCGCGGGATTCAATCGCCGCGATAATTTCGCTATGCGCAGAGGTAGCAGCTTTGTCCTCATCTTTTTTCTGCAGAACCAGAGCGCGACGATCATCCAGCCACTCGGAAAGCGCCACGTGAATGGCATCGAAGATCGGGTTACGGCCAATGCTTGCTAGCACGCCGTGAAAGTCGTTATCAGAACGCTTAAAGCGCGCTTCATCACCAATCGCATCGCGATTATCGGCCAACGCAGCGCGTAGCCTGGCCAAGTCCTCCTCGCTGGCATTGCGCGCGGCATAGCGGGCTAGCGATATCTCAAACATCGCGCGCGCTTCCTGGAAATACTGCTGGCCGTCGGGTTTGGAAAGCAATTGCCGGGTGACCCCGGAAAGCCTGGACATTACCGCTTCGGCGGTGGGGCGAATCACCCTGGCACGGGTGCCGCTGTTGATGGCAATTAAACCCAGCTGCTGAAGGTGAAACAGCGCTTCACGTACCGCGGGCCTGCCCACGCCAAACTGCTCCATCAACTCCCTTTCTGAAGGCAGTTGATCATTTTCACTTAGCCGCCCTTCGAGAATCTCCGCCTCGAGCTGTTCAGCGACCTGTTCGGACAGCGTTTTTCGCTCGATCCGGTATCTGCTCATAGGCAGTCACCCCTGGTTAACCTGGAATTTTCCACCATTTTACTGCATTTTCGTCATTGTCTTTCAACTAAGCCTTCAATTAGGCCTCAATCAAGTCGAGTGAGCGGGGCTATTCGGTACTCTCGAGCAATGTCGGCATAGGCCTGTTGATTGGCGGCATCAAGCGGGATTCCTTTAGCATCGCGTTCAGTTTGGCAGCGCCATTCCCTATCCCCCGGCGCCATGACTTCTGCTCCCTCGGCGGCTGGCTGGGAACGCAGGTCGGCTAAATAGTCCGCTAACCCACGGGCAAAGGTACCTTCCTCAACAAACGCATCGGGTTTCATGGCGAGAAAAAAATGCCCAACCCCGCGCGGGGTCGACATATCCGGCCCGCCCATCGGCAAAAGCTTAAAGCCATGCTGCATCCCGGATAGCATCGAACTTAAAATTTCCACCATGCCCCCCAGGCCGGCGCCTTTAAAGCCAAAAGCACTGCCTCCCAGCGGCAGCAATGCAGTGACTTCGCTGGGATCACGGGTTACCTGCCCGTTGGCATCGGCGGCCACTTGATCAGGCAGTTCACGGCCAATGGCATCGTACTGCTGCACGCGATTCCAGGGTACTGAGCTTGTTGCCATATCCAGCAGGTAGGGAGACTCCCCCGCCACCGGTGCCGCAAAGGCGATGGGATTAGTGCCGTGAAAAGGCTTGGCGCCATCGTGCAGCAGCACAAAGGGGTCCGAGTTACAAAACGCCATACCCAAATAACCGCGTTCGGCGGCCGCTAGCGCGTAACATCCCTCGGCACCAAAGTGCGACGAGTTACCTACGGCGACGGCGCCCATGCCTACCTTCTCCGCCATGGTCGTGGCGTGCTTCATGGCAGTGTAGCCTGCCAGGTGCCCCAGCCCATCATCCGCATCTAAATAGCCTGTTGCCGCTAAGCGCTGATGAAACACCATGTTGGGCGCGCCCTTGATACGCCCGCCTTTGAGTGCCTTCAAATAGTGGGGCAGCAGACGCAGGCCGTGGCTGTCTATACCCATGCGTGAGGCTGTTACCAGGGCCTGGGTGACAGCCGCTGCCGAGGCGCTGTCAGCACCGCCCGCCGCGAGTACCGCGCCCATAAAGTGCTTCAGGTCATCACGGGCAACGCGGAAATCCTGTTGGGAATCAGACATCAATCACTCCTATCACCGATAAATCAGCGTGGGCAGCCACAGCGAGATGGCCGGTATAAAGGTGACCATCAACAGCGCGATAACCAGCGGCACCAGGAACGGTAGCGTGCCGCGCATGCATTTCTCGAAGGAAATACCGGACACCCGCGAAAGCACATAGAGCACCATACCCACCGGCGGCGTGAGCAAACCTATCATCAGGTTGAGCACCATGATCACGCCGAAGTGAACCGGATCAACGCCCGCAGTCACCGCCACGGGCAATAATACCGGCACCAGTATGGTGATCGCCGCAATGGTTTCCATAAAGCAGCCCACCAGGATCAGCACCAGGTTGATGATGATCAACGTGACGATGGGATTGTCGGCGAACGGTCCGAGCAGGGTCACCACGTGCTGAGTGACCTGGTTACTGGTCAGGATCCAGGCAAATATCGAGGCACCGGCAACGATCAGCAGGATAACCGCCGTGGTCTCGATGGTTTCCATGCTGACCTTGAGCAAGCGGCGCCAAGTCAAAATCCGGTAGACCACGGCACCGAGGAACAGCGCGTACGCCACCGCCGCAATGGCGGCTTCGGTGGGCGTAAAGACGCCGCTCATAATGCCGCCGACGATGATGATGGGCGTTAGTAACGATAAAAAAGCCCGCTTGAAGGTATGACCCAGCACCCCTAGCGAGAACACCGCATCACGGGTATAGCCGCGCCGCCGTGAAATGATCGTGATCATCGCCATTAGCACCAGGCCCATCAATAGGCCCGGTACTAGACCTGCGACGAACAACTGGCCGACCGACACTGACGCCATCACGCCATAGATGACCATCGGCAGGCTCGGCGGAATAATCGGGCCGATAGTCGAAGAGGCCGCCGTGATGCCGACCGCGAACTCCTCGTCGTAACCGGCGTCCTTCATGGCTTTGATCTCGATAGTACCCAGCCCCCCAGCATCGGCCACTGCGGCACCCGACATGCCAGAAAAGACGATGCTGGCGCCGACATTGACGTGGCCCAGGCCACCACGCATCCAGCCCATCAGCGCCTTGGCGAAATCAAATATCCGCGAGGTAATGCCGCCGTTGTTCATTAAGTTACCGGCGAGAATAAAGAACGGGATCGCCAACAGCGGAAAGCTGTCGACACCGTTGATCATGCGGTGCATTACCACAACATCGGGCACCCTGCCGGTGAGCGTCACATAGAGCAGGCACGAACCCGCCAGGCTGATCGCGATCGGCACCCCCATCACCAACAGGGTGAACAGCAGCGCAAACAAGAACAATAGGTAGTGTTGGGTAACGGCCAGCGCGACGCAGCCGAGTATCGCAACCGCCGCGACCAGTGGCGCGACCAACGCGCCACCGCGCCGCATAGACAAAATGTTGGGCATTGGAGTGATCTCCGGGAGCGTGTCGTTTTGACGTTTTATTGTTGGGTTTGGTTGTTGGGTGTTGTTACGGGGTATCGCTATTGAGCAGTTCACTGGTTCCCGAACGCCAGTGACGTATCGCCACTTGAATACCGCGCACCAGCATCATGATGAAGCCCAGCATTACCAGGTAGTAGAGCCAGCTCTTGGGGATATCCACCGACACCATCAGTGCACTAGTGCGGTCGGCAAGCTTAAAGGTAATCCAAGCCATAATGGCGAAGAAGGCAATATTGATGAGGTCGACCAACGTCGACATGACACGCCCGAGCCAATCCGGCAGGTAGCGATAGAAAAACTCCACGGCAATATGCGACCCCTTGCGCACCGCCATGGTGCTGCCCAGAAAGCCCACCAACACCAGCAAGTAGCGCGCCATCTCTTCGGTCCAGGCGATTGAGTTGCCGAGTACATAACGGCTGAAAAATTGTAGAAAGACATCCAGCGCCAGCACCCAAAAGATCCCCAACGTCAGGAAATCTTCTAAGGCATACTCACGGATATCGAAAGTGTCGTCATCATCGAGACCGGCGAAACTGATCTCGTCAGTAGAGTCGCGTTGGCTCATGGTAGGCTCCTATTCTCCCCACCCCAAGCCTGGGGTGGGGAGATGCTTAGGCTACAAAAGGACGATTACAGACAAGGACGGACCCGGCCAAGGTCAGTCCGCTCGACCTTACTGACCAATGGCCTGCAGGCGATCATAGGTTTCCTGATCCCAGGTCGCCGCCTCTCCGTTATGGGCCGGTATCGTGGCTTCACGGAAGGGTGTAATGTCAACCTCGTTGACGGTCACCCCCTGCTCTTCAAACCAAGCCACCAGCTCCTCCTCGGACGCCAAAATATCCTGGGTGATACGCTCACCGGCTTCGCTGTAGACCTCACGGAAGGTATCGCGGTCTTCCTCAGAAAGACGATTCCATAACGGCCCACCGGCGATGGTAATCAGCGAATCGGTAATATGACCGGTCAGGTTGATATAGTCCTGCACTTCATAAAACGCCTTGGCGCGAATGGTCGGCAGTGGGTTCTCCTGGGCATCCACTACGCCCTGCTGAAGCGCCAAATAGACCTCAGAGAAGGCAATTGGCGTAGGGTTGGCACCCACTGCTTCGGGGAACATCATGTACATGGGGGCATTGGGCGTACGGATTTTAAGACCTTCCATGTCCTCGGGCGTATTGATTGGCTCGTTGGAGGTCACATGGCGACGCCCATAGTAATTCATGGCCAGTGGCACGTTACCGGTTTCATCTTGGTAACCCTGGGCGATTTCGTCGAACAGATCACTGTCAGCGTAGGCCTGCCAGTGGTCGAAATCACGGAACATGTAAGGCGCGCCGGCAATAGCCACCGGGCCATAGAAGCGGCCGGCGAACTGGTTGCCGGTGTAAATCAGGTCAACGGTGCCCAGCTGTAGCCCTTCGTTGATGTCCGCCTCCTTACCCAGTGACGACGCCGCGTGGACATTGATCGAATAACGGCCATCGGTACGCTCCTCAATTTCATCCGCCGCCCACAGGGCCCACTCATGGTAAGGCTCTGATGTCTCGTAGACGTGAGCAAACGTAAGCTCTTCTTGGGCATGTACGGCACCGGTCAGGGTGAGACCACTCGCGATTAGCGTCGCCGTTGCCAGGTGCGTCATCTTAAAGTTGGGTTGGCGTTTATAGTTCATTGTGTACTCCTTATAACCATTGGATTTGTTGTTGGTTATTTGTTAAGCGGCGGCAGTCGATATAACCGATCATCTGGCTGTATACGTGTCATACCACTAGATTCAAAACTAGTTGGTTGGCTGGCGTCGCGCAACCATTCTGATCAGAGTTTTTTAGTCGCGTTTAAAACGCCTCAAGAGTTAGCTTTAGCTGGTCATGCAAGCGTGCAAGCAGCTGTGGGTCACCGAAACCACCTGCTTTGGTCATCACTTTTTGTCGTGGGTCGCCATCCAGGCATCCCAACGCCACGCCTGGCGACCACTCAGCATCCACGTCGATATAACTCACCCCCTGCCGGGTAAGCACCGCCATGGCAATATCGCCACCGGTTAGAAATAGCAAACGCTCGGTATCGGCCTGCCAGGTTGCGGTAATTGAGGCCACCTGAGTGGCCATTGCATCGGCGACCTCGCTAGCCGTGCGCTGCTTTTCGCTAGTCACGCCGGGCACCACCACACAGGCACTATTAATAAGTCGCTGCCCGTTTTGCTCATGGCAAGCTTTCACAACGTCCAACTCGGGTGAAAACAGGCACAGTTGCTGAAGCTGCTCGGCAGCACGGGGGCTTCTTGAGCCAATGGCGTAGAGCACCGAGTTGACACCTTGCAGTGATTGAAACGGCGCATCAGGTTGCCCAAAACAGCGCTGAGCGATAGCCGTTGCCAAGCCTGCCGCGCCAGCCATCGCACGACTGTTTTCAAAACTGTTTTCAAGACCGTTTTCAAAACCGCGTAATGCATCGTAAAGCGCAGAGAGTTCTGCGTCGCTTTGCGCATCGGCGATGCAATCATGATCAGGAAGCGACGCCCCAAGCCCGGTGCGGTATCGCTGCAAGGGCATGCCTTTGGCGGCGAAGGCTCGATCAATGGGCCCAACTAAAGAGGGTGAACGTGCATCGTGTTGATAGGCGGTATCAGCCAGAGGGAGGCCATCAACCCATACGTTGGCATCGCGCACTAACCGCCCCTGGGCGGGCACGGCTGGCGCTAGCAGCAACGGCATGCCAAGCGCTTCTCGCAATGCCTTGCACTCAGCAATCACCTGTCCTCGCAGGGTCGAATCGACTTTTTTAAACCACTGCTGTGGGCTTGCTCGCTTGAGTACGCGCACAGCTTCGCTTACTCGACGCGCCGCCTCTTCCGCCTGAAGATGGCGAGATTCGGTATTGACGGCGATCACGTCTGGCCACTGGCCTTGCCAAGCCCCCAGTGTCGCCGCTAATACGTCCAGGCTGATAACCACGCGGGCATCCGCGCCACGGGCGGCAAAGGGCGCCGTGGCATCCAGCGCTCCCGACAAGTCGTCGGCAATAATCGCCACCTGACAGCCATTCATGAAGCGGCACCGCTGGCTAGCCGCCGGGCATAGGCAATCGCCGAGCCCATATTGGTGGCATCGGCTTTGCCCTGCCAGGCGATATCAAAGGCGGTGCCGTGATCCACCGAGGTGCGCTGAAGCGGCAAACCGAGGCTGACATTCACTGTGGTATCAAAGGCGATCAGTTTGACTGGGATATGTCCCTGATCGTGATACTGGGCAATCACCAGGTCGAACTCCCCCTTTGAGGCACGGTAAAACACTGTGTCCGCCGAGATCGGACCGCTCACGTCAAAACCGCGCTCGCGCAAGCGCTCCACCGCCGGGGCGATACAGCGGCTATCTTCGTCGCCGAAAATGCCGCCTTCGCCGCAGTGCGGGTTGAGGCCGGCAACGGCGATGCGCGGTGCCTCCAACCCCAGCTCAACCAAATGCGCATGCCCTGCCTCCACCGTGGCAATAATACGTTCAGGCATCACCCTATCAATGGCTTCGCGCAGCGACACATGGGTGGAAACATGCAGCGTCGAGAGCGTCTCTGAAGCCAGCAGCATGAACGATGAGGGCGCGCCAGTCAGCGATGCCAGCATCCCGGTATGGCCATCGTAATGGTGTCCGGCCTCATGCAGCGCCGCCTTGTTTAACGGTGCGGTGACAATCACCTGCGCCCGCCCGGCCTGCACCAATTCCACGGCTTTGTGCACGCAGCGAAACGCCATATCGCCAGCAGCGGCGCTGATTTTACCATCGGGCATATCAACGCCTTGCGGCGCTTCGACCACACCGACGGCCACATGACCCTTACCGCCCTCTGCTTGCTCCAGTGGCACGAACTCAAGCGCGGCGCCAACACTAGCGGCCGCACGGCGATAAATAGCCGGGTCACCGATGACCATGGCCGTGTCGCGCTCAGTATCAGACATAGCGCTCAACGCGCGGCAAATGATTTCCGGGCCAATACCGGCAGGGTCGCCCATGGTGATTGCAATGTCATAACAACGTGGGGAGCTATTCATGGCATTAGCTGCCCGCCGTTAACCTCAATGATTTGGCCAGCAACGTAGCCACTAAGGGCATCGGTACCCAGGAAAACATAGGCACCCACGCACTCTTCCGCCGTGCCCAAGCGCCCCATGGGAATCGACGCCCGGGCAGCGTCCAGATGCGCTTCGCTGGAGTGGCGTTCATGGAAGTCGGTCTCAATCGTACCTGGGGCGACGGCATTAACGCGGATGTTATCCCCCGCCAGCTCCTTGGCCATATTGCGGGTGATCGTACTCACAAAACCTTTGGCAGAAGCGTATAACCCCGCGCCGCCCCCACCGCCGTTGCGCGCGGCAATCGAGGTAGTGTGAATAATATTGCCGCCTCCCGCGCGGCGAAAGTGCGGCAGCGCCGCCCGGCTGGCCATGATCACCGAGCGCGCATTAAGGTCCATAACCCGGTCGTACTGGTCATCATCCATCTCATCCAAGCCAACACGGCCCCGCATATCGCCGGCGTTATTGATCAACAGATCCAATCCCCCCAGCCGTTCGGCAGCGTCATCGACGAGTTTTTGAGTCTCGCTGGTATGGCTGACATCTGCTTTCAGGGTAAAGGCGTTGCCGCCTGCATCACGAATAGCCTTGGCAACCGCTTCGGCGGGCGCTTCACTGCTGTGGTAATGCACCGCCACATGGGCGCCAAGCGCGCCTAATTGCTTGGCAACCGCCGCACCAATTCCGCGACTGGCACCGGTGATCAGTACTCGCTTACCTTTCCACTCGTCTAACATGACATTCTCCTAAACGCTTTGTACTTTTGTTGTTAAGAGCCTTTATTGTTAAGAGTCTTATTGTTAAGAACCTTGCTCAGCGCCATCGTCCTCATCTAGATAGATTTTCCTATCGACCCGAAATAGAACGTTGCGCTAGAGTGAGCAATAAACTGGCATACCTGTCATACAACACAACATCCATAACATGATAGGCGATGGCGCACCAACCGCCAGTCATTGACTACTTTCTTATCGTGCATCGCTATAGGAGGCGCCTATGCAACCATTGTCACTGCCGGATGCTCTACCCGCTGACGTTGAAAACGCCTTACTCGTTGGCCGTGTTTGGTTAGACAGCCAGCACCCCGGCCCTGTGCTGGCCACTGTGCAAAACGGCCAGGTGTTCGATATCACCGAGTTTGGCCCCACCATGGCCGATCTGCTCGAACGCGACGACCTGCTCGATGTGGTAAAGCGCGCCGACGGCGCGTCTCTGGGTAGTGTGGAGACGCTGCTGAAGAACTCACAGATGTCCCCACCGCAAGCGCCTTACTTACTAGCCCCCTGCGATGTTCAGGCCATTAAAGCCTGTGGCGTCACCTTTGCCGTCAGCCTGCTGGAACGGGTCATCGAGGAGCAAGCGGGCGGCGATTCGGCCAGGGCAGCCGAGCTGCGTGACGACTTGCAGGCGCTAATCGGCAAAGATCTTTCTAAAATCAAGCCGGGCTCTGACGAGGCGATGTCGCTTAAAAAAGCCCTTCAGGCGCGCGGTGGTTGGTCACAGTACATGGAAGTCGGCATCGGCCCGGATGCAGAGGTATTTACCAAAGCCCAGCCGCTGTCATCGGTAGGCTTTGGCACCCCGGTAGGTTTGCATCCGTCTTCCAAGTGGAATAACCCCGAGCCGGAAATCGTCCTGGCGGTGGACAGCCGCGGCCAAGTGCGCGGCGCCACCCTGGGCAACGACGTCAACCTGCGCGACGTGGAAGGTCGTAGCGCCCTGCTGCTCGGCAAGGCGAAAGACAACAACGCCTCCTGCTCCATTGGCCCCTTTATTCGCCTGTTCGATGACAATTTTGATATCGACAGCGTGCGCAATTGCCAGGTATCACTACGCATTGAAGGCGAGGACGACGACTTCCTGCTACAGGGCGAGAGCGATATGCGCGAGATCAGCCGCGACCCACTGGACCTGGTTAGCCAAACCATCGGCGACCATCATCAATACCCAGATGGTTTTATGCTGTTCCTGGGCACTATGTTCTCACCGATTCAGGACCGCGACGGCGAAGGTCAGGGCTTCACCCACCACCTGGGTGACCGCGTCACTATTGCGACGCCAGCGCTCGGCGCTCTGGTTAACCCAGTGGGGCAAAGCGATCAGTTGCCGCCCTGGACTTATGGCATTCGCGAACTGATGCGCCACTTAGCGCAGCGGTAAATAACTCACCCACTTCAACGCCTAGGAGAAAACAATGACAACCATCACCCGCGTCGAGATCCAGGATATTCGCTTCCCCACCTCGCGCTCACTGGACGGCTCGGACGCCATGAACGCCGCGCCGGACTACTCCGCCGCCTACGTTATCCTGCACACCGATGACGGCAGCCCTGAAGGTCACGGTTTAACCTTCACCATTGGCCGCGGCAACGAGATTGTGGTCACCGCCATCCAGTCGCTCGCGCCACTGATCGAGGGCCGCACGCTTTCCTCGATGACCGACAATATGGGCCACTTCTGGCGGGAGATCACCGGCGACAGCCAGCTGCGCTGGATCGGCCCTGATAAAGGCGCGATTCACCTCGCCACCGCCGCCATCGTCAACGCCGTGTGGGATATGTGGGCGAAAAGCGAAGGCAAGCCGGTGTGGAAACTGCTGGTGGACATGACGCCGGAGCAGCTGGTGCGCTGTCTCGACTTCCGCTTTGTCACCGATGCGCTAACGCCGGAAGAAGCGATCTGCCTGCTGCGCCGCCAATCCTCTGGCAAAGCCGAGCGTGAAGCCGAAATGCGCCGCGATGGCTACCCCGGCTATACCACCTCCGCAGGCTGGCTGGGCTACAGCGATGAAAAAGTGCGCAGCTTGGCTCGCGAAGCGCTGGCCGAAGGCTGGACGTACTTTAAGCAGAAGATCGGCGGCGACATTGAAGAAGATGCCCGCCGCGCGGCGCTGCTGCGTGAAGAGATCGGCTGGGACAACGTGCTGATGATGGACGCCAACCAGGTGTGGGAAGTCGATGAAACCGTCACCAAAATGCGTCGGCTTGCCGAATTTGACCCGCTGTGGATTGAAGAGCCCACCAGCCCTGATGACATCCTCGGCCACGCCGAAATCCGCCACCGGGTCACGCCTATCGGCGTCGCCACCGGCGAGCACTGCCACAACAAAGTGATGTTTAAGCAGTTCTTTCAGGCGGACGCAATTGACTACTGTCAACTCGATGCGGCGCGCCTGGGCGGGCTTAACGAAGTGATTCTAGTAACGCTGATGGCCGCCAAGTTCGGCGTACCCATTTGCCCCCACGGCGGCGGCGTTGGGCTATGCGAATATACCCAACACATCTCGCTGTTCGATTACATTGCAGTATCCGGCAGCCTTGAAGGCCGGGTGCTGGAGTATGTGGATCACCTTCATGAGCACTTTATCGACCCGGTCGTCATCAAGCGAGGTCGCTACCAGGTACCCGAGGCGCCGGGTTACAGTATTGCTATGCACGCAGAATCCCAAGCCCAGCACCGCTTCCCGGAGGGGGCTGCCTGGCAGGAAGAAACCTAATGACCGACAACACACCCTTTTTAAATGAGCTAACCACCCTGCTTGGCGAGCGCGGCTTAATCCGCGACCCGGACGCCATGGCGCGCTACACAAGCGACTGGGCGGGCGATACGTTGGGCGTGCCGCTGGCCGTAGCCCGCCCGGCGAATACCGCGGAAGTCGCCGAGGTAGCCAAGCGCTGCTATGAGCAAGGCGTCGCCATGACCCCCCAGGGCGGCCATAGCGGCCTAGTGGCAGGCGCCTTGCCTGCCACCAGTGGTCAGGAGCTGGTGATCAGCCTTGAGCGCTTGAATAGCGTGCGCGCCATTGACCCAATCAACTTCACCATCACCGTAGACGCGGGCTGCATCCTTGAAAACGTTAAGCTAGCCGCCTTTGATCACGACTGCGACTTTCCGCTCTCGCTGGGGGCCCAGGGCAGCTGCCAGATCGGCGGCAATATCGCTACGAACGCAGGCGGGCTTAACGTACTTCGCTACGGCATGATGCGCGAGCTGGTGCTGGGCCTTGAAGTAGTACTCCCCGACGGGCGCATCTGGGAGAGCCTTAACGCCCTGCACAAGGACAACCGCGGTTACGACCTTCAACAGCTGTTTCTAGGCAGCGAAGGCACTCTAGGCATTGTCACCGGCGCGGTACTCAAGCTCTCACCGCGGCTAACTCAGAGCCGCACCGCGCTGCTCGGCCTGCCCTCCGTTCAGGCGGTGATTGATCTCTACGGTTTGGCGCGCCGGGAGTGCTGTGACTTGCTGACCGCTTTTGAGCTAATCCCCCGCCGCTGCATCGAGCTGGCCATGGAAGCGACCCCTGAGCTGCGTGACCCGCTTGAAGACGACTACCCCTGGTACGTGTTAATGGAGGTCGCGGCCACGGGGCCAGTGGACCTCGGCGTAATGCTGGAACAGCTGCTGGAAACCGGCATGGAACGCGAGCTGGTGCTGGATGGCGCCCTGGCGTCCAGCGACACCCAGTCCGCTCAGCTATGGCAGTTCCGTGAGAGCATGCTGGAAGGCCAGCGGCGGCGCGGCGAGCACCTGCGCACCGATATCTCGGTGCCTATCTCGGCGATACCCGACTTCGTCGCCCGCGCAAGCGAGGTCGTCATGGCCGCCTCCCCCGAGTGCGAAATCATTGCCTACGGGCACGTGGGCGACGGCAACCTGCACTTCAATATCCTGCCGCCCAAGGCAATGGCGGACAGCAACAAGAAAGCCCACCTGCACGACTTGGAGGAGCGGCTGTTTGAAGTGCTCGACGGCTTCAACGGCAGCATTAGCGCCGAACACGGCATTGGCCGCACCAAGCAAGTGCCCTATTTGGCGCGGTTATCGCCAATTGAGCGGGAGATGGTCAGCGGCGTTAAAGCGCTATTCGACCCCAAAGGGCTGATGAACCCAGGCAGGATTTTGCCGGCTGGGGAATAGACGCTCAGCCATTAGTATCTGAAACGCTCCGCCAACTCACGCAGGGCGTTTGCATAAAGCAGCGTATCAATACCCACGCCGACGAAAGTGCAACCTGCGGCCAAGTAGCCGCGGGCCGCCTGCTCGTCTACCGTGACGATACCGGCAGCCTTACCCGCAGCACGAATTGTGGTGATAGCGTCACTGATCGCTGCAGTCACCTCGGGATGACCAGCATTGTTAAGATGCCCCATTGAAGCTGACAAATCCGCCGGACCAATAAATATTCCATGGACACCCTCTACGGCAGCAATTGCTTCCAGGTTCGAAAGCGCCTGGGGACTTTCCACTTGCAGCATCAGACAAATCTCATCGTCGGCGCGGGAGAGATAATCGACTACCTGCCCCCAGCGGGAAGCGCGCGCCAGCACATGGCCCACCCCGCGAGTGCCACGGGGCGGGTAACGCGTGGCCGCTACCAGTTCAGCCGCCTGTTCGGCAGTCTCTACCATAGGAATTAGCAGGTTCTGCACGCCAATATCCAAGTAGCGTTTGATCAGCACCGCATCGCCCGTAGGTGGCCGCACCACCGGGTGGCTGTCATAGGGCGCCAGCGCCTGTAGTTGGGCAAGCAGGCTCGACACGTCATTGGGGGCGTGCTCGGCGTCAAGCAGCAGCCAGTCGAATCCTGCCGTGGCGGCAATCTCGGCGGTGTAAGCGCTGGCCAAACCTAGCCAAATCCCCGTCTGGGGCTTTCCCGCTAGCAGCTGTTGCTTAAAGGTATTGGGTGGCATTGTCATACGGGCTCCTTGGCATGGGTAAAACCAGCGTACCGCACCTAGCTAAGCGCTAAATAGCAAGCGATGCAAGGCGCAAGCCTCCTGTCAATCCAGCGTGGTTCGCAGGCTGCAGAGCTATGGCATTAAAGTCGCCAAGTGATTTTTTCGCTTGACACCGCTGCTGTCATCAACCATCCATATAAGTGTCATACAACGGCAACACCTTCAACACAAGCTGAACTAATAACAACCAACGGCCGGTGATGTGTGTGCTATGTCAAACCAATCGCGAATATGCTTAGAGGGCGTCACTAAACGTTGGGGCGCCTCTGCCGCTGTCGATGATATTTCGTTTGATGTTACCCCAGGGCAATTCGTCATTCTGCTGGGCCCGTCGGGCTGCGGTAAATCCACCACGCTGCGCATGATTGCGGGTCTCGAAGAGGCCAGCGACGGACGTATCCATATCGGCGAACGCGACGTCACGCGCCTGCCGCCCGGGGATCGCGGGCTGAGCATGGTGTTCCAGTCCTACGCGCTGTTTCCGCATTTGAGTGTGGCTGACAATATCGTGTTTGGCCTGCGCAGCCGCAAGGTACCCAAAGATGAGCAGCGCCAGCGGCTGGCCAAGGTCGCCGAACTGGTTGATTTAACCGATTACCTGAACCGCAAACCCGCCCAGCTTTCCGGCGGCCAACGCCAGCGGGTGGCACTGGCCCGCTCAGTGATTTCCGAACACCCCATCTGCCTGATGGACGAGCCGCTTTCCAACCTGGATGCCCGGCTGCGCAGCGACATGCGACGGGAAATCAAAGCACTACAAAGCCGCCTGAATATGACGGTTATCTACGTCACCCACGACCAGGTGGAAGCCATGAGCATGGGCGATCGTGTAATTCTGATGCAGCACGGCAAAATCGTGCAGGACGGCACGCCCGACGAGCTTTACAACCGCCCCGCCAGCGCCTTCGCCGCGAGCTTTATTGGCAGCCCCGCCATGAACCTGCTGCCACTAGTGGCCAGCGAGAATGGCGCCGTTATTGAAGGCGAACCAAGCACACCGGTCGCCTCACTGGAGGCCGCAGGCGGACAATTAGGCATTCGGCCTGAAGATATCGAACTGTGCTCGACGGACGCTCCAGGTGTTCCGGCGACGGTGCTCAGCGATGAATACTTGGGTGCCGACACCATTGCCCATGTCGCCGTTGGCAACCATACCGCCAGGATTCGTATGAGTGGCAAGCACGCGTTGGCGGGCCAAGCATGCCGTCTTTACTGGACGAGCGAAAATGCTCACCTGTTTGGTGCTGACGGCCTGTGTCGGGATGACTTAACGCCGATGCCATTATCCAGCTCTTCTCCAAGCGTTCCACGTCCACCGGCGGTGGGCTCTTTCCAACACTGATAGCTGTATTGACACTTGCGGAGTCTCTTATGCGTGCACGGATACCTTTTGCGATGACGGCCCTGGCAGCGGGCTTGTTAAGCGCCGCCCAGGTAAACGCGGATAGCGTCGATCTGACCATGTACTACCCGGTCGCGGTGGGCGGTGCCCTCACCGACGTCGTTGATAATCTGGTGGAAGAGTTTGAAAGCGAACACCCCGATATCAATGTGGAAGCGATCTACGCCGGTAACTACGACGACACCCGCGTGCGCGCGATGTCGGCGATGGAAGCGGGTGATACGCCTCAGCTGTCGGTGATGTTCTCGATCGATCTGTACGAGCTGATTGAGCAGAACGCCATCGTCGCCTTTGACGACCTAATCGAAACCGATGAGGAGCGCGAATGGCTGGATAGCTTCTACCCAGCGCTGATGGAAAACGGCCAACTGGATGGCAAAACCTACGGCATCCCCTTCCAGCGCTCCACTATCGTACTGTTTTGGAACAAAGACGCCTTTGAAGCCGCCGGCCTGGACCCCGAAACACCCCCAGAAAACTGGGAAGAGATGGCCGAGATGGCCGCGACCGTGCGCGAAGCCTCCAACGGCGAGCAGTGGGGCGTAATGGTGCCGTCGACTGGCTACCCCTACTGGATGTTCCAGGCCTTCGCCTTTCAGAACGGCCACCGGCTAATGAACGAAGATGGCACCGAGGTCTACTTTGACGACCCCGCAGCGGTTGAAGCGTTGGAGTACTGGGTGTCACTGGCCGAAGAACACAATGCCATGCCCGACGGCACCATCGAGTGGGGCACCCTGCGCCAGAACTTCCTTGAAGAGTCCACGGCGATGATGTGGCACACCACGGGCAACCTGACCGCCGTACGCAGCGAAGCCAATTTTGATTTTGGCGTCGCCATGCTGCCGATGAAAACCCAGCGCGGCAGCCCCACCGGCGGCGGCAACTTCTACATTTTTGAAGATACGACGGAAGAAGAGCAGCGCGCGGCGATGACCTTCATTCGCTGGATGACCGCTCCCGAACGCGCCGCTGCCTGGTCAATTGAAACTGGCTACATGGGCGTCAGCCCCGCTGCCTACGAAACCGACGCGCTACAACGCTATGTGGAAGAATTTCCACCGGCCGCAGTCGCCCGTGACCAGCTTGAGCACGCCACGGCGGAGCTTTCAACCTACCAGGGTGGCCGCATTCGCCGCGCCTTGGATAACGCCGTGCAAGCGGCGTTAACCGGTCAAATGACGCCGCAAGAAGCACTCAGCCAAGCACAGCAAGAAGCCGATAGTGTGTTGCGCCGCTACGCCCGCTAATCGTTAGACATTTCACTGTCGCCGGGGCTTGCCCCGGCTTTTCCAACTTGTGGTACGTGTCTATGTCATTCACCAACCACCGCAAAATGCAGCTCTATGGCGCGCTTCTGCTGCTGCCCGCTGCGCTACTGCTGACGACGTTTGCTTATTTACCGACCGTGACAACGGTCATTAACAGCCTATTTTTACCCGGTTTTCGCGGTGCACCCACCGAGTTCGTTGGCATCGAGAACTATCAAGTGCTGTTCGACGACCCAACGTTCTGGCAAGTAGCCCGTAACAACCTGCTCTATGCACTGGGCACCATTCCCACCTCCATCGCCCTGGCGCTGGGCATGGCGCTGTTCGTCAATGGCAAGCTTCGCGGGCGGGGCTTTGTGCGCATGGCCTACTTTACGCCGACGATTCTACCCATGATCGCCGCCGCTAATATCTGGATGTTTTTCTACGCCCCGCAGATTGGTCTGTTCAATAGCCTGCTTGATTCGCTGGGAATCCCTGGCGTTAACTGGCTGGGCGATCCAAGCGTTGCACTCGGCTCGGTGATCGTTATGTCGGTGTGGAAAGAAGCCGGCTTTTTTATGATTTTCTACTTGGCGGCGCTACAGAGCATGCCACCCGAGTTAAAAGAGGCGGCTGACTTAGAAGGCACTAGCCGCTGGAGCTTCTTTTGGCGTGTCACCTTTCCGCTACTCATGCCCACCACACTGTTTGTGCTCATCAATGCACTGATTAACTCGGTGCGGGTCGTGGATCACCTGTTTATCTTGACCAAGGGCGGGCCCAACAACGCCACCAACTTGCTGCTTTATTACGTCTACGAGAATGCGTTTTCGTTCTTTGACCGCACCACGGCCGCCACCATTACGGTGGTTATTCTGCTGGTGCTTGCGGTAGTGGCAACGCTTAAGTTCACGATGTTAGATCGCAGGACGCACTATCAATGAATACGACCACGGCCTATGCGCCCCGCTCCCGTTTCGTTTCAATTCCAGCGCTGGAAACAGTAGCGGCGTGGCTACTGGCGATTATTTGGATTTTTCCGCTGCTGTATGCCTTTTGGGCCGCCTTCCACCCCAGCGAGTTTATGGTGAACTTTGAGCTCTTCGCCCCGCTGACGCTGGAGAACTTCACTAACGCCTGGTCTCAAGCACCCTTTGCCCGCTACTACCTGAACACCTTTGCGCTGGTGACAGGGGTAGTGATAGGTCAGTTTGTGATCTGTACCCTGGCGGCGTTTGCCTTTGCGCGCTTCCCAATTCCCGGGAAGAACGTTTTATTTATGCTGGTGCTGATTCAGCTCTTTGTGTTCCCCGAGGTGCTGATTGTCGAGAACTACCGCATCGCCAGTGAGCTGGGGCTGATCAACACCATCACCGGGATAGGCCTGCCCTATGTGGCCAGCGCCTTGGGTATTTTTCTGCTCCGCCAAACCTTTAAAACCATCCCAAGGGAGCTTGAAGACGCCGCCCGCATCGAAGGCTGCAACTGGCTGGAAATTCTCTGGAAGGTGTACGTACCGCTCGCCAAGCCTACCTACCTTGCTTACGGGCTGGTCTCGATTAGTCATCACTGGAACAATTTTATCTGGCCGCTGGTGGTCACCAACTCGGTTGAGAGCCGTCCATTAACCGTAGGACTGGGGGTCTTTTCCGCGCCCGAAACCGGCGTTAACTGGGCCACCGTCAGCGCCGCCACACTGCTCAGTATCGCCCCACTGCTGGTCGCTTTCCTGCTGTTCCAACGCCAGTTTGTGCAGTCGTTTTTACGGGCGGGGATTCGCTAGCAGACGCCCCTCGGGTTTTTCGTGCGACAATTCTCCTTCAGGCATGAGACAAGGAGAGCATTGATGCACGGCGACCCTCACCCGGCAGCCCTCAAGGTGTTGCAGGAGGTATTTGGCTACGACAGCTTTCGCGGCCCGCAGCAGGCCATCATCGAGCATGTGATCGCAGGAGGCGATGCGCTGGTGCTGATGCCCACCGGCGGTGGCAAGTCGCTGTGCTATCAGATCCCGGCACTCCTGCGCGAAGGCACCGCCATCGTGGTCTCGCCGCTGATCGCGCTGATGCAGGATCAGGTCGCAGCGCTTAAGCAGAACGGGGTCAGGGCGGACTACCTTAACTCCAGCCTCGATTATCACGAGGCAGTCGAGGTGGAAAACCGCCTGCGAGCAGGGGAGCTGGACCTTTTGTATGTCGCGCCCGAGCGCCTGGCCATGCCACGTATGCAGATGCTTTTGGAGCAGACCCGGGTTGCGCTGTTCGCCATTGATGAAGCCCACTGCGTCTCCCAGTGGGGCCACGATTTCCGCCCTGAGTATCGCCAGCTTTCCCAGCTACACCAGCGTTTCCCCCAGGTGCCGCGTATCGCCCTGACTGCCACTGCCGATGTGCCCACCCGGGGCGATATCATGGAGCATCTGCAGCTCCAGGAAGCGGCGCTTTACAACAGCGGCTTTGACCGGCCCAACATCCGCTACCATATCGCTGAGAATCAGGGCAACGCCAAGGAACAGCTGCTGCGCTTTATTCGCGAGCACCACGACGGCGAGGCAGGTATCGTCTACTGCCTTTCCAGGCGCAAAGTGGAGGAAACCGCCGCCTGGCTGGAACGCCAGGGGCTGACCGCACTGCCCTACCACGCAGGACTTCCCCCCGAGCAGCGCCAGCACCACCAGACCCGCTTTCTGCGTGAAGATGGCGTGGTCGTCGTCGCCACCATTGCTTTCGGCATGGGGATCGACAAGCCCGACGTGCGCTTTGTGGCCCACCTCAATCTGCCCAAAAGCATTGAAGCCTACTACCAGGAGACCGGCCGCGCCGGGCGCGACGGCCTGCCCGCCGACGCCTGGATGGCTTACGGCCTTCAGGACGTGATCACACTGCGCCAGATGCAGCAGGACTCCAGCGCCGCCGACCATCAAAAGCGCATTGAGCAGCAGAAGCTAGACGCCATGCTGGGGCTGTGTGAGATCATCAGCTGCCGCCGCCAAGCGCTGTTGCACTATTTTGGCGATCACCTGGACGCCCCCTGCGGCAACTGCGACAACTGCCTGACCCCACCCGAAACCTGGGAGGCCACCGTGGCAGCGCAAAAGGCACTTTCGTGCGTTTACCGAACCGAGCAGCGCTTCGGCGTGACCTACCTGGTGGACGTGCTGCTAGGCAAAAGCAACGAACGCATCACCCGCTTTGGCCACGACCGCCTCAGCACCTTCGGCATAGGCCAAGACCTCGCTGCCAGCGAATGGAAAGCGCTCTTTCGCCAGCTGATTGCCAGCGGCTTTTTGAGCGTGGATATGGAGGGCCACGGCGGCATCAAGCTCACTGCCAATGCCAAGCCGGTGCTGCGCGGCGAACAGAACCTCACTCTGCGCAAGCCAAGCAACAAACCCAGCAAAGCCAAAACCGCCCGACGAGGAAGCAAAGGCGCCTCTGCGCCGCAGGGCCACGGCCCGCTGTGGGAAGCACTGCGTCAGCACCGCCGGGAGCTGGCCGAAGCCCAGGGCGTACCAGCCTATGTGATCTTCCACGACGCCACCCTGGCCGAACTGGTCGAGCAGAACCCCCAGAGCCTGGACGCATTAGGCGCCATCTCCGGCATCGGCGCGCGCAAGCTGGCGGATTACGGCGAGGGCTTTCTGGACGTCATTCTGGCGCATCAGGAAACCGAGCAAAATAGCTGAGACAAACTGGATAAGGAGTAAAGGCATGCAGCGCGAACAAAACCCCAAGACACTCGACTGGACGTTCACACTCGGACACGAAGAACTGGTGGTGCACCAACGCTATGAAGCACTGAGCATTCTGAATGATTTCATGTTGGGGATCTGGTTTACCATAGGCAGCGTCTGTTTCTTCTACGAAGGCAGCCTCAGGACACTGGGCGTGTGGCTGTTCGTGATTGGCAGCGTGCAGCTACTGCTGCGCCCGGCGATTCGTCTGCATCGCTATATCTATTTCAAGCGGCTGCCGGACACCAATCACGATGCCTAGCAGACCGTTCAACGCAGCTGGCTATCCTTGCTGCCACGGCGGTTATAGCCACTGACGGTTGACTGCTTTTTGTCCACGGCCGCCTGGCAATCCACGCACAGCCGAACGCCGGGAATGGCCTTGCGGCGCGCCTCGGGAATCGGTTCGCCACACTCTTCGCAGGTTTCCAGGCTTTCGCCCCGTGGCAATTGGCTGCGAGCACGCCGCACCGCATCCTCAAGTGTGCTTTCCATTTGCTCTTGTTCGGCGCCGTCTTTTGCCCATCCACCGGCCATGGTCACGCTCCTCGCTAAGGTGAAACTTCTTCCAGCATAGCAGCTAGGCGGACGGTTCGTTTTGCTCGACGTCCTCAAACACCTCGGGGTATCTGCGCTTGGCGCGCACCAGCCGAATGATGGTAATGATATTGGTGACCACGATCATAGCTTCGGCGAGCGTGCCGCCAATCGTGCCGATCAGCAGGTTGTTGAGCATCCACGCCAGGGCGGCCAGCCCCAGGAAGACGCGCATGGCGATACCGCGCAGCAGGAACATGCCCAGCGTGCCCAGCACCATGGCGGTCAGGGGCAACACGTCGATCCAGCTCTGCCAGGTAAGCCACGCCGCAATACCGCTGACCGCCAGCACCCCCGCCATGACCGGCTTGCTGCCCAGATAGCGCCGGGCCAGCACGATGCGTACGATCACCAGCACCGTCAGCGCGGCGGCGGTCCAGCTCTCGAAAAACACGAACTGCAGCGCAAAAGCCACATTGGCCGAGATCAGCAGCACCAGCAGACGATCATCGTGCTTGCTTGAAAACGCCACCAGGCAAATCACCAGTGCGACCAGGCCAAAGAATTGACCGGCCAGTGCACTTTGGCTGAACGTTGAAAGCATAACGGCTGGGCTCCTAGGGGTGTGGTGGGGCTCCTAGGCTAGCATGTTGCTGACGGTGCCGCTGCCAGGCGATGGCGAGCAACGGCACCAGCGCCACGGGGATCAACAACAGGTTGAGCATTGCCCACCCCAAGCCGCTGACCAAGGGCCCCGCGAGCAGGGCCGTCGTGGCGGCGGTGCCAAACACTAAAAACTCGTTGGCGGCCTGGGTGCGGGCTTTATCCACCGGGCGATAGACTTCGGTGAGCAGCCCGGTGGCGGGCAGAAAGGTGAAATTCCAGCCCAGTCCCAGCAGAATCAGCGCCACGTTGAAACCGGCTAGACTGATACCCAACTGAGCGACCAAGGCGCTTGCCACCAGCAGCAGACAGCCTGCCATAATGACCTGCCTGGCGCCGAAGCGGGTGGCCAAATGCCCAGTAAAGAACGAAGGTAAGAACATCGCCACTACGTGCCACTGAATGGTCATTGAAACGTGATTAAAGTGGTGCCCGGCCCCCGACATGGCGAGCGGCGTGGCGGTCATGGCCAGATTCATCACGCCGTAACCGACCATTGCCGCGCTCACCGCCACAATAAATCCGGGCTGGCGAAGTATCCGCCCCAGCGGCAAGGCGGTACCTTCACCGTGGGTGCGCGAAGCGGGCGGTAATCGCGTCAGTATCAGCACCACCAACGCCAGGGCGTAGATGGCGGCCAGGCCGGCAAAGCTGCCCAGAAACGGCACCTCACCCAGCTCCCGGCTGACTCTTGCCAGCCACGGCCCGGCAAACGCGGCCAGCACGCCGCCGCCCATCACCAAACCAATCGCTCGGTCACGCAGGTGCGCGGGCGCCGCTTCAACGGCGGCAAAGCGGTACAGCTGGCCAAAGCCAATGCCGATACCTATCAACCAGGTCGCCAGCAGGAACAGACCGAAGCGTTCGCTCATCAGCGCTTGCACGGCGACCAGCGCGCCCACCAATCCCACTATGTTGCCAAGAATAAACCCGCGCTTGCGGCCCAGCCTGGCCATGATCAGCGAGGCGGGGATCGTCGCGCACATCAGCCCCAACCACTGGGTAGCGACCGGTGCAGTCGACCATGACGCACTGGGCGCCAGAGACGCCCCAATCAGCGGCGAAACGGCAATCAGCAAGACATTGCCGGTGACCAGCAGCGCCTGACAGAGCGATAACAGGGTGACGGTTAAAGGCATGCGACAATCTCCTGAGTAGAAGCGGTATAAGAGGACGCAAAGCGCTGACGATAGACCGAGGGTGATACGCCGTAGTAGCGCTGAAACTGGCGGCGCAGCTGCTCTGCGCCACCCAGCCGCCAGCGTTGGGCAAGACGTTCAAGGGAGAGCTGTTCACGCTCGTTGAGCAGTGCCAGACGCGCTTGTTCAAGCCGCAGTTGCGTAAGGTAGGTGCCCGGCGTGGTGTTCAGATGCCGCTTGAACAGCCGTGATAGATGGCGAGGCGTGACGGCCATGAAGTCCGCCATCCCGGTCACGGAATGCTCGGCGGCGGGATCCGCGTGCAGCCGGTCGAGCAGGCGCCGAAGCGGGCCAGCCGCTTGCTGACCACGCAGTATCTCGCTGAACTGGGACTGCCCGCCGGGGCGATGCAGGAACACCACCAGCTCGCGGGCCACTCGCCCGGCAAGTTCAGCGCCGTGGTCGGCTTCCACCAGCGAGAGCGCCAGGTCGATCCCCGCCGTCACGCCCGCGCTGGTGTAGCGTCCGCCGCTTTCAACGTACAGCGCATCCGGCTCTACCTTGAGTGACGGGTAGGCGCTGGCCAGCGCGTCGGCGTGCCGCCAATGGGTGGTCACGCGCAGGCCATCCAACAGCCCTGCCGCCGCCAGCAAAAAAGCGCCGCTGCAGATGGACCCCAGGCGGCGTACCTGCGGGGCGAGCGCGCGCAGCGTCACCAGCATCTCGGGCGTCTCGCATTGACGGGCCACGCCGCTGCCGCCCGCCACCAGCAAGGTATCCAGCGGCTGTAACGCTGCCAACTGGTCGAGGGAATGACTGGCATCAAGCGCCAACCCGCCGTTTGTCATCAGCTTGCCGGGCGCACTGGCAGCAAGGGTTAGCTGATAGAGCGGACGTTGGCTCAGCTCATTGGCAGTGGCGAATACCTGCCAGGGGCCGCTCACATCGAGCAGCTGGCAGTCAGGATAGGCGAGTAGCGCAATATGGCGGGACACGGTGGTCCTCCCTTCAGTCGATAGAAGCCTTCAGTCGATAGAAGAGAGTGTCACCGTTCAGTGAAATGTCGGCAAGGACCATTACCCCACCGATTAAGACATTGGTCGCTCAGCCCGTTTGACTGACGGGCGCGTCTTCCATCCGGCGCACGCTGGACACGAAGTCGCTGAAACGCTCGCCCTGAATCAGTACATGGTCGCTTAGCGCCTGCTGGGTACGCGCCGCATCGCCGCTTTCGATGGCATCGAAGATGACTTGGTGCTCACTAAGTGAATTGTGCATGCGCTGGCGAACCTGCAGCTGCAAACGCCGATACGGCTTCAAACGCTGCTTGAGCTGGCGGGCCTCGCTGGCCAGAAAGGTGTTGTGGCTCGCCGTGTAGATACAGTCGTGAAAGCCTTCGTTCTCGTAGTAATACTCGTCGGTGTCCCCCGCCAGCGCCGCCGCTTCGCAGCGTTGATGCGCCTCGCGCAGTGCGGCCAGTTCCTGCTCGGTGATGCGCCGGGCGGCCAGCCGACCGCACATGCCCTCCAGCTCGGCCATCACCTCGAACATTTCGATCAGCTGATCAATGCCCACCTTGGCAACAAAAGTCCCTTTTTTGGGCGACACCGTGACCAGGCCGCTGGCTACCAGCTGCTGGATCGCCTCCCGAACCGGCGTGCGCGAGACGTTGAACTCTGCCCCCAGGGTTTCAGGGTCGAGGCGCTCGCCGGGGGAGCGGCGGCCGTTAATGATGTCGTCTTCCAGGGAATCCTTGAGCCGCTGGGCGTTGGAGCGTTTCGTGCCGGGCATGCGTCACCTCCTTTTTGGCAGCGCCACAGTTTACACAATGCATGTGTCATAAAGTTGACATTAGCATACATAACGCCTATTGATGTATATATCAGCCTGTCTGATACATACAAAGTGCCATCCAAACCACAACAACAATCGTTGGAGACGCCTCATGCAACGCAAGCATATCCTAACCGCCACCGCTCTGGGCCTCGCGATCGCCGCCTCTCACGCCTCGGCGAATACCGTACTGCGCGCTTCCCACCAGTTTCCTGGTGGCCAGGGCGACGTGCGCGATGAAATGGTCCAGATGATGGCCAAGGAAGTGGCCGATGCCGACGTCGGCCTGGAAATTGAAGTCTACCCCGGACAGTCGCTGTTCAAGGCCCGCGAGCAATGGGGCGCGCTGGCACGGGGACGCCTGGACATCACCTCGCTACCGCTCGACTACGCCAGCGGCCGTCACCCGGAGTTTTCCGCCACGCTGATGCCCGGGCTGGTGCGCAATCACGAGCACGCCCAGCGCCTTAACGACTCCGAGTACATGGACATGATCAAGGACGTCATTCAGGAAGGCGGCGCGCGGGTGCTGGCGGATGCCTGGCTGTCCGGCGGTTTTGCCTCCAGCGAACAGTGCATTACCTCCCCCGATACCGTGGACGGCCAGGTTTTCCGTGCCGCAGGCCCGGCCTTTGAGGAAATGCTCGAGGCCGCCGGAGCGTCCATCGCCTCGATGCCGTCATCGGAAATCTACACCGCTATGCAAACCGGCGTACTGGACGCCGCCAACACCTCATCGATGTCGTTCGTGTCCTATCGCCTTTACGAACAGGTCGAGTGCCTGACCGAGCCCGGCGACTTTGCCCTGTGGTTCATGTACGAACCGATCCTGATCTCCGAGCAAGTCTGGCAGGGCCTCAACGACGAGCAGCAGGCCGCGCTGATGGACGCTGGCGAAAAGGCCGAGGCGTTTTTTGCTGAAGAGGCCGCCGCCATTGACCAGCAGATGGTCGACGTCTACGAGGAAAACGGCGTTGAGGTCGTCAAGATGACCGAAGAGGATTACAACGCCTGGCTCGAGATCGCCCGTGAAACCTCGTATAAAAACTTCGCCGAAAACGTCCCTAACGGCCAAGCCATCATCGATGCGGCGCTAGCCGTCGAATAAGCAGCTGGCTTTTCTTGCATGCCGGCCACCTTGTGGGGTGGCCGGTATCGCTCTCTGCTTGCCCGATCTGATGCATCCGACGTGATGAAAATAGCTTGATGAGGGATATATGGCGACGACAACAACGCACACTCCGCCAGCGCGTAGCGGCCTGATTGGTGGCTACATACGGACCATGGATCAGCTTTCGCGCTTTTCAGCCTACATCGCCTGCGCCCTGTTTATCGCCGGGGTGCTGGCCATCTGCCACATGGTGTTCACGCGTTACATACTCGGCTGGAGCACCAGCTGGCAAACCGAGTTTACGATTTTTTCCGTTACCGGGGCGATGCTGATGGGTAGCTCCTACGTACTCATGACTGGTGGTCACGTGGCCATCACCATTTTACCCGACGCCATTGGCGGCCTGGGTCGCAAGATAATGCTCACCATCGCCTCGCTGTTTGGCTTTGCGTTCTGCGCAGCGCTGGCCTATGCCAGCTGGGTCTACGTCTTAGAGGCGCTCCACGGCGAATGGACCACGGGCTCGGTGTGGAATCCGCCGCTCTGGCCAGCGCTGCTCCCTGTGGCAGTAGGCGCGACCTTACTGGCGTTGCAGTACGTCGCCGACATGTTGCGCGGGGAGGGCTGACTATGGATCCGATTACGCTGGGTATTATCGTGGCCGTCGGCCTAATAGCGCTGATGGCCATCGGCACGCCGATTGCCTTTGCCCTGGGCGGTGTTTCGTTGATGGCGCTGCTCTACGACCGCGGCCTTCCCGAACTGACCTACTTCGGGGAAACGTTTTTTGACCGCATTGCCGAATTCGGCTTTGTGGCGATCCCCATGTTCATTCTGATGGGCGCGGCCGTGGCATCCTCGCCCACCGGGCGCGACTTGTATCGCTCGCTGGATTTGTGGATGGGTCGTCTACCGGCGGGCCTTGCCGTATCCAATATCGGTGCCTGCTCGATTTTTGCCGCGCTGTCCGGCTCCTCCCCCGCCACCTGTGCGGCCATCGGCAAAATGGGCATTCCTGAAATGCGCACGCGGGGCTACCCCGACGGCGTCGCCGCTGGCTGTATTGCGGCAGGCGGCACGCTAGGGATACTGATTCCGCCTTCCGTGACCATGATCATTTACGGTATTTCCACCGAAACCTCCATCGGCCGTTTGTTTATCGCCGGCGTTGTGCCGGGCTTCATGCTGGCTGGGTTATTCATGATCTGGACGATCATCGCCTGCAAGCTGGCGGGCGGCTACGCCAACCCCGTGGCAGCCTCTGCGGAAAAGCTCAAGAACACCGTTCAGCAGAACGTCGACAGCAACATGAAAGCCGTGGTGCGCGTCCTGCCCTTCCTCGGGGTGGTCGCAGGCATTCTATTCGCACTGTACGGCGGGGTCGCGACACCGTCCGAAGCGGCGGGCGTCGGCGCCTTCCTGTGTCTGATGCTGGCCATCCTGATCTACCGCATGTGGCAGATCGGGCCGATCAAGCTGATCATGCGCGACTCCCTGCGCGAGAGCGTGATGATCATGCTGGTCATCGCCTGCGCCGAGGTCTTCGCCTATGCGCTGTCGTCGATGTTCATTACCCAGACCGTGGCGGCCGCCATTGCCGATATGGACGTCAATCGCTGGGCCCTGATGGGCGTCATCAACGTCTTTCTACTGGTCGCCGGCTTTTTCCTGCCGCCGGTGGCGGTGATCGTCATGACCGCGCCGATCCTGCTGCCGATCATTCTGGCGGCGAACTTCGATCCTTACTGGTTCGCGGTGGTGCTCACCATCAATCTGGAAATCGGCCTCATCACGCCGCCGGTCGGGCTCAACCTGTTCATCATCAAAGGCATTGCACCGGACATTTCGCTGCGCGACATCCTGATGGGCAGCCTGCCGTATGCGCTGTGCATGGTGCTCGCCATCCTGCTGCTGTGCCTGTTCCCCGGCATTGCCCTATGGCTGCCCAACCTGATCATGGGCTAAAGGGAGGATTACCATGAACATGACGTTTCTACAGGAACTGTTCAACAACATTACCCAGCGCGATGCGCTACTGCGGCGGCGCCAGTCTGTTGCCTCGGCGGTAGACCACACTCACCTGGTCAAGGCCTGCCAGGCGCTACTGGAAAGCGACGGCGAAGCGTCCAGCATCGCCCTGGCCAGCCGCGCCCTGGCAATCTACCGGCGCCTCTCCGAAGCGGAAAAGCAGCATTTTTTCAAACGCCTCGCCGAAGATTTCGCCGCCGAGCCCGAGCAGATTGACAGCGCCTACGCAACTTACCGCAAGGCCCGTGACAACCGTTCCCTGCAGACGCTGTTCGAAGCCTGCGAGCCGCTTCGCCAGGAGCTTTTCCGGCGGCTCAACTTCGCCAGCGACGGAACCTACGAGCTGGTCAATATGCGAAGGGACCTACTTGGTCTGCTCCGCGAGCAGCCCGACCTCGCGCCGATTGATGACGACTTCGCGCACCTGTTCGGTTCCTGGTTCAACCGTGGCTTTTTGATGCTCAAGCGCATCGACTGGAATACTCCGGCGTCGATTCTCGAGAAGATCATCCGCTACGAAGCGGTGCATGAAATTCAGGACTGGGACGACCTGCGCCGCCGTCTGGATGCCCGCGACCGGCGCTGTTTTGCGTTCTTCCACCCCGCCATCGGCGATGAACCGCTGATCTTTGTGGAAGTGGCGCTGCATAAAGGCCTGCCCAGCCGCATCCAGCCGATCCTGTCCGGCGCGGAAGGCGGCATCGAAGACCCCGAGGACGCCGACAGCGCCGCCTTCTTCGGTATCAGCAACTGCCAAACCGGCCTGCGCGGCATATCGTTCGGTAACTTCCTGATCAAGCAGGTGGTCCAGGAGCTTTCCCAGGAACTGCCGCAGCTCAAGCACTTTGTGACGCTCTCGCCGGTACCGGGGTTTGCCCAATGGCTCGCCGAGCAGCGCCAGGATGAGCAATGGCCGCCCAGCGTACGCGACGCACTCGCCGAGCTAGACACCCCAGGATGGCACCAGGACAAGCAGCGTCAGGAGCGGCTCAAGGCCATCATCCAGCCGCTTGCCGCGCACTACCTGGTGGATGAAAAAAACCGCCACGGCGTGCCGCTCAACCCCGTCGCCCGCTTTCATCTGGGAAACGGCGCCAAGCTTCAGCGTATCAACTGGCTTGGCGATATTTCCGACAAGGGCCTCAAGCAGGCCGCAGGCCTGATGGTCAACTACCTCTATGTGCTCGACGACATCGAGCGCAACCACGAAAACTATACCGCCAAGGCCACCGTGGCCTGTTCGAGCGACGTGCGCGACCTCGCCAAACGGGCGCGCAAGCTGGCCAAGGGAGAACCTGCCAAATGAACCACAACCTGTTTGCCACCTTCGCCACGCAAATGCACAAACGCGGCGAGGCCGATTTCATTACCACCCGCAAGGGCCGCCGCTACTCCTACGCCGATGCGCTTGCCCAGAGCGCCCAGCTTGCTGGCGCGCTGATAGCACTGGGCGTGCGTCAAGGCGACCGCGTGGCCGTTCAGGTGGATAAAAGCCCCGAAGCCATTCTGCTTTACCTGGCCTGCCTGCGCATGGGTGGCGTCTACCTGCCACTCAATACCGGTTACACCGGCGATGAAATCCGCTACTTCCTGGAGGATGCCGAACCGGCCCTGTTTGTGTGTCGCCCTGCCGTGGCCGACGAGGCCCGCCGAATCGCCGCCGACACCGGCTGCCCCGCCGTGGTGACGCTGGGCAGCGCGGCGGACGGCAGCCTGATGGACGAGGCCGAAAGCGCCACGCCCCATGACGCTATCGCCGAGCTTGCTCACCGCGACCTGGCGGCGATTCTATACACCTCGGGCACCACCGGGCGCTCCAAGGGGGCCATGCTGACACACCAGAACCTGGCCTCCAATGCCGACACCCTGGTAAAGGCCTGGCACTTCAGCGCCGAGGACCGCCTTATTCATGCCCTGCCGATTTTTCATACCCATGGGTTGTTTGTGGCATGCAACGTCACCCTGATGGCCGGTGCCAGCATGCTGTTCCTGCCCAAGTTTGACGCCGATGTGATTTTCGAGGAACTGCCCAAGGGCAGCGTGATGATGGGTGTACCAACCTTCTATACTCGCCTCGTGCAGGATCCGCGTCTGACCCCGGAGGTCACGGCCAATATGCGCCTGTTCGTCTCGGGCTCAGCCCCGCTCACCGCCGACACCCACGAAGCCTTCAAAGCCAAAACCGGGCATGCCATTTTAGAGCGTTACGGCATGACCGAAACCAACATGAACATCTCCAATCCGTATAAAGGTGAGCGTCGGGCGGGCACCGTGGGCATGCCGCTCCCCGGGGTGGAGATGCGCCTCACCGACCGGGAAACCGGCAATGAGGTCGCCCCCGGCGAGATCGGCATGCTGCAGATTCGCGGCCCCAACGTGTTCATCGGCTATTGGCGGATGCCGGAAAAGACCCGCGAAGAACTCCTGGAGGATGGCTTTTTCATCACCGGAGACCTTGCCATGGTCGACGAGCAGGGCTATGTGCATATCGTTGGGCGGGATAAGGACCTGGTGATTTCCGGGGGCTATAACGTCTATCCCAAGGAAATCGAGCAGGTCATCGACGAGCTCGAAGGCGTGTCCGAGTCGGCGGTGATCGGCCTGCCCCACCCCGACTTTGGGGAAGGCGTGACTGCCGCCGTGGTGCCCCAGCCGGGGGCCGACCTCGACGAAGCCACGATTATCAACCACCTGCAGGGAAGGCTTGCCAAGTACAAGCAGCCCAAGCGCGTGTTCTTTATCGATTCCCTGCCGCGCAACACCATGGGCAAAGTGCAAAAGAACGAACTGCGCAAACGCTTCCAGAACACCTACCACACCCCATAACCGCGAACCTCTAGCCCCGTACATCTGGCCCCGTCGCATACGGGGCTTTTGGCAGCGCTTTTTTGCCCAAAGGAACCATTTCTTCCGCTAAGTGTTAAGGTGAAGACACTTTATGAACGATGGAGAAAATTCCTTTGACTACGCCTACTGTCACCACTGGTATCACCGCCGCCGAGCTGTATCGTTTGGTGAGTCAACCTGCACCGAACA
Source organism: Halovibrio sp. HP20-59 (assembly GCF_033052795.2). Lineage (NCBI taxonomy): Bacteria > Pseudomonadati > Pseudomonadota > Gammaproteobacteria > Oceanospirillales > Halomonadaceae > Halovibrio > Halovibrio sp. HP20-59. Next base: position 18,829 of record NZ_JAWJUW020000013.1, on the reverse strand, counting down.
ACGGCGAGTCGGCCGCGCTTGAGTGGCCTGAGGGCACCCCCAGCCTGGACGAAACGAATCAAACGCTGATCTGGGAGCTAAACGATTACGGTAACTTAACGATCACCCTCTCGCGCAGCGAAAACGAATGGGTGGCAATGGCACCTATTGTTGCCGTGGACAGTGTCAAAAACACTTCAGAACTCAACGAAGTACTGCTGCGCCAAGGCGTTGCCTTACCGCTGGCCTCCGTGGGTATTGTCGAAATTGACGGGCGCGACGTTTATGTGGCTTATGGGCAGCTGTTTGGCGACTCCAAGCTTGAGTCAATTTGCGCCGAGCTACATGCCACGGCCAGTGCGGCAATGGATGTCGCCGAACTGATCCAGACGCATTTCGTCTAAACTGATTTTCTAATCAGGTTTATCGGTCATCACCTCTGATATCTATACCAACATCGCTTCCGATAAAGTGGCGCTATTTAAAGATAGTTCTAAAAAGAGACACTGACTATGTTAAGCAAAATCATGACCGCCCTTCGCGGCAAAGCAAGTGAGAGCGGACAAGCCGTGGTGGATTCCCAGGCCCTGCGTATCCTAGACCAGGAAATCCGCGACTCGGAAAATCACCTCAGCCAGTCTAAAACCGAGCTTACCCGCCTGATGGGCCAACGCCAGCTAAACAGCAATAAAGCTGACACACTGGAAAGCAAAATTGTCGAGCTGGAAAAAAGCGCCGAGGCTGCCCTGGATAAAGGCGAAGAGCAACTCGCCGTGGAAGTCGCCGAGCGCATGGTGGCGTTGCAGGAGGATCTAGAAGCTGAGCGGGCAATTGTCGACGAGTATGACGCCAGCATCGAAAAACTGCGTGGCGCGATTCGCGGTACCGACAACCAGCTTCGCCAGCTCAAGCAGCAGGTTAGCGTGGTGAAGGCCACCGAATCGGCGCAGAAAGCCCAATCCGCCGTGGCGGCGCGTCACTCGGGCCAAAACAGCGCCATGAGCAGCGCCATGGAGTCGCTTGAGCGTATTAAAGAGAAACAACAGCTTAACTCAGCGCAAATGCAAGCGGCCGACGATATGGCAGCGGAAGAAAGCGGCAGCTCGCTGGAGGCGCGCCTGAAAGCGGCTGGTGTCGGCGGTACGCAGCGTAAAGCGGATGACGTACTGGCGCGCCTGAAAGCCAAAAAAAATACCACGCAAGAATAATCCACTGATGTCGCCCGCCCTTCCCGGCGGGCCTTTGCTAAGGGGCCTGCAGTGCCGGTTTTTTTACGCCTGATCAGGGCGCTTCAGGCGTCTACGCTCAATGTCAGTTGGTCGTTTCTGTTTTTGATGGTCATCGGCCATGCGACTCTATCATGGGTCTTTATGGCGATGAGCAATGAAGCTGTCGCTGACACGTTCGGGACATGGGTTTACTTTTACGTCACCACGGCAACAACGGTGGGCTATGGTGACTACAGCCCGGTAACGTCTGGTGGTCAGTGGGCCGCCACCCTCTGGGTCATTCCCGGCGGCATCATGCTGTTTGCGGCGTTCATCGGTAAAGCAACGGCGAATATTAGTGCAACATGGAGAATGCTGGTGCAGGGTAACGCTAATTACAGCAGTCTTAGCGGGCATACGCTCGTCATCGGTTGGCACGGCGAACCAACGGCGCAGATTATTCGCATTCTGCAGGCCGACGCCAACCTCCCCGACGATATTGTGTTGTGCGTAACGAAAGACATCGACAACCCGCTGCCTGGCAGCATTAAATTTGTAAAAGGGGATAGTTTTTCCAATACCCAGTTGCTAGTGCGAGCAGGCATCCAGGGCGCCAGCCGCATCATTATCTATGATGAGACCGATGAACGAGTGGCCACCATTGCCTTATCGGTCTTCGATCAGAAAACGCCTGGCTGCCACGTTGTCGCCCACTGCAGCAATCCAGCGACCGCCAATATGCTGCGGCGTACCTTGCCGGGTATCGAGTGCACCCAGGGCTTATCGATTGAAATGTTGGTTCGCTCCGCTACTGATGCGGGTATCAGCCGTGTGGTCAATGAGCTGCTTGCGATTGACCATGGCGCAACACAGTATCAGGGATACTTGCCCGACTCGCTGCCCGCCGACCAAACGGTTCGCTACGGCGACCTGATGAGCCTAGCCAAAGCACGCGACAACGTGACGTTATTAGGGGTTTGGCGCCCGTCGACTGAGACGCAGCAACTGCTCAATCCACCGGCTGATTTCGCCGTGGGAAAAGGCGACACGCTGTATTACATGGGTAACAAACGACTGACCGAGGCCGAACTCACCACCTTGTTCCAGTCTGCTGCACAGGGAGCTGCTTGATGTTTAACATCCTCAAGGCGCTTTTGCGTTCTACCACGCAAAAACCGCCTGAACCCTCCACCGGTAGCCCGGTTGCTGCGGGCCTGTCCATGGGTGTCAGTCAGGAACAGCTTGAAGGGTTGCGCCTGGACGGGCGCGTTAACATTAAACTGATCGGCCTGCGTGCTCACCCGGATGCGCTATTTCGCTGGGACGACGACGCTTACCACCACATTGCTGCCGTGGGTCACGTTGACCTGGGGCAAGGCGCGCACCTGGTACGCTTCTACCTGGATAACGACACTTGGCTGCAGGCCAATATCGAGCATGGCCAAGTGCTTGAATATAAGCTGTTCGACTTTTACCGTGTTGCGCATCTCTCGGACGCCGAATTTGATAATTTGATAAACGGTGATGGCGGCATCAACGGAGAAGATAAACAGCCCGACAGCATCGGCGCCAAAGCTATCACGCTTACTTCGACCACTGACGAGGCACGCGATTGTACGTATCAGCGCGTGTGGGGCGATGAAGACAGCCTGTGGTCGCCGCCGGTGGTTTTTGAAGAGCAGGTAATGACCACCGAGAGCATGTCGGCCCGCCATGTGACTCATCATGCGATGCTCTATGAACGCCCCATCGAAGGCGCTGAACGTATGGAGTACTTGTTTCTGAGTGCTGAAAACGATGGCGAAGGCAGCTTTATGGTGGTGCACAATGTGGGGGTGGATATCGCCTCTGTTGATATCGACGCAATGTAACCTATCGACGCTTAATGAGCGTCTGTTTTTAAAGCTATAAAAGGAAACCGCACCATGGTGAACTACCTCTACGGCCTGCCGTCATTTCTCGCCTATCTAGTGACCGCGATTGTGCTGCTCGCCGCTTTTATGTACTGCTACAGCCGAATTACCCCGCACCACGAGTGGACGCTGATTCGTGAAGGCAATGCGGCCGCGGCTTCTGCCTATGGCGGCTCCATTTTAGGCTTCACCATTCCGCTTTACAGCGCGATGGCAAACTCCATCAGCTTCATCGATTTTGTGCTCTGGGGCATTGTCGCCTTTATCGTTCAGTTGGCCACCTTCTTTGGCGTTAAGCTGTTTCTGCGTAAGCAGGGTGAAAGCCTTTCCCAGCACATTACCGAAGGCCACCAAGCCTACGGCATTTTAATGGCCAGCGTGGCCGTGGCAGTCGGCTTACTCAACGCCGCTTCGATGACTTGGTAACGACGACGTGGTAAAGGAGAGCCTGCATGTCTAAACACGATCAAACACCGCATTTACCGCGCCGCAAGCGCAGCGGGCGTTTAACCCTGGCAATGATGGGCGCCAGCGCCTTTGGTCTCACTGCCTGTGGTCAACCGCCCCAAGAAGAACAAATCACCGAGATTGAATTTGACGAGCCGAAGAGCTTTCAAAGCGTCGAAGATTGCGTCGCCGAGAATGTCTATACGCGCAGCGCCTGTGAAGACGCCTACGAAGCCTCTTTAGAGGAAGTACCACGCTTTAGCACCCTGGAAGAGTGTGAAGCCGAGCATGGCGAAGGCGCTTGTACCGCGCCCACCGAAGAACAGGCGCAAGCGGCCACCGGCAACAGTGGCGGCAGCTGGTTTATGCCCGCCATGATGGGTTATATGGTCGGCAGCATGATGTCGAACACCAACCGCGGCCGCTCCTTCGAGCGGGTGTATCAGGAACCGGTGTACCGCAATCGTCAAAACCAGGGCAACTGGAACACGGCTACCAATCAGGCGACCCAGCGCATTACCCAGCGTAATGATGCAATGCGTAACTCGGTGGCGACCTCTCAGCGCCGGGGCTTTGGCTCGCGCTCTTCGGCACGGGGTGGCTGGGGCTCTTAGCCGCCAGCCAAGGTAACCATGCTACGCATCGATATCCCTGAACGCAGTAACTGGAAAGCCCTGGCTCACGAGCTGGGCTTTCATTTTCATACCATCGACGGGGAGCCCTACTGGAAAGAGGACGCCTACTACCAGTTCACCATGGAGCAGGTAGAGCGTGACATTGAAGCGCCTACCGAGGCGGTGCACGAGATGTGCATGGAACTGGTGGATAAGGTCTGCCACTCCAATGCACTCATGCAGCGTCTGGCGTTGCCCGAGCACATGTGGGACAGCATCCATCACTCCTGGAAATCGGGCCAGCCGCACCTCTACGGGCGGATGGATTTTGCTTATTCAGGCGATGGCCCAGCGAAACTGCTGGAGCTCAACTATGACACTCCCACCTCGCTCTACGAAGCGGGCTTTTTCCAATGGGTATGGCTTGAGCAAGCCATTTCACAAGGCATCCTGCCACGCCACGCGGATCAATATAACTCGATTCAAGAGCGGCTGATCAACGCCATGGCGCACCTTGGCGACCGCATTGAAAACCGCACGTTGTATTTTTCCTGTATCAAAGATAACCCTGAAGAGCGCGCCACCGTGCACTACTTACAGGATGTGGCGGTGCAGGCGGGCCTTAAGGCGCCGTTTATCTACACCGAGGATATTGGTCTGCAAACCGGGGCCGAACACTTTGTTGACCTGGATGATCTGCCCATCCACGCCCTGTTCAAGCTCTACCCCTGGGAAGAGATGGCCGACGATGCCTTTGGCGAACATATTCCGCAGCTAAATACCCACTGGTTTGAGCCGCCCTGGAAAGCCATCCTCTCCAACAAAGGGATTCTGCCCCTGCTATGGGAGCATTTCGAGGGTCACCCTAATCTGCTACCGGCATTTTTTGAGGATGCCAACAGCCCACCGCTGCCAGCAGGCTGGGTGCGTAAACCGTTCTTTTCCCGGGAAGGCAGCAACGTAGAGCTGGTTACCCCGGCGGGCCACCGCGAAGCGGTCGGCGGTCCCTACACCGACAGCCCCTGGATTCGCCAGGCCTACCACCCGATGCCGCGGTTTGGTAATAACCACGCCTTAATTGGCAGTTGGGTGGTGGGTGACCGCGCCTGTGGCATGGGTATTCGCGAAGACGTTGGCCGCATTACCAAAGACTCTTCCTGCTTTGTGCCCCACGCTATCGTGTAAGCGTCAGTACCAAAATACGCTTATATAGGCTAGACAGCCCTCACAAAAAAAGCTGAAATCGTTGCCACCACCCTAAGTAGAGTGGTAAGTATCACTCTACTTCTCACCCTGAGCGCTATTGAGCAGCGTCGTTAGGGCCACCGTTTACTTTGGAGCAACGGCTAACATGATGGCGCGCTGGAAATCCCTACCTCTACGGCTTCGTTTATTTCTCTCTTTTGGGACAGTCTTAGCACTCGCGATGCTTTTAGCGCTCTATCTTCAAGCACGCTCACACAGCCAAGCACGGCTGAATAACCTGCTTAATCAAGAGCTACCGGCACAGGTCAAAGGGCTAGCAGCGCATGTAAACCTTAGCCTTAGCCAGGAGCTGGCCATTTCCGAAAGCCTGGCCAATAGCTACTTCATTGAACAGTGGGTTCGCGACGGGCTACCGGAAGAGCGACAAAACGAAATCACGAGGTATCTAGCGCGCCTCATGGAGCAGTTAGACACCGAGCTGCTGTTTATCGCCGCTCAATATCAGGGCCAGGGCTACTATTTCCAGCTGCGTAACGGAGAGTTTTTGCAGCGTAATATCCAGCCGCCTGGCAGCGAAGATGACTGGTATTACCACTTTACTGACAGTGATAACACTTACGAACTAAATTTAGACAGCGACACTTTTTCACCCGATGATGCCTTTGTGTACATCAATTATCGTAGCGCGGTAAACGCCGCCAACGGCCGACCGTTGGTCGTGGCCGGTGCGGGGCTTGATCTCACTCAAATGGCCAGTTTGATTGATGACTTTCGCTTAGGCGACACTGGCCACGCCTCGCTGCTCAGCGCCGAAGGTGAGCTGCTTGTTCGCAGCGGTGAAACCATTTTTAGCGATGAACCCACGCCAACTGTCGAAACAACCAACGAAGCATTACCCGAGCAAGCGTCGCAGGACCTGCTGCAAAACGAGCAGCTACAAGTGCATGAAGTGACGCGCGGCGGCCAAGAAATGTTAGTCAGTACTATCTGGCTACCTAAGCTACAGCGCTACCTGATGGTGGAAGTCGATAAAGAGGCTTACTTGGCGTCCACCCGTGAGCGCTTCCTGGAGTCCAGCGGCATAGGCTTGCTCATTCTGCTCGTTGGGCTGTTGGTGCTCTACCCGCTGACCGGCAGCCTCATTCGCCCGCTGATCGATTTCCAGCGCCAGCTGAAAAACATCACCCACAGCCTGGATCTCTCCCGCCGGGTCAGCACCGACGACAAAGCCGAGCTTGGCGACTTAGCCGATCAAACCAACGAGCTCCTTGAGCGTCTCTCCCGCGCCATTGCGGCGGTGGCCAAAAACGCTCAGGCGCTAACCCAAGTCGCCGACCGACTGGCAAAAACCGCCGGCCTTTCCGGTGTGCACGGCAGCGATATCGATCATGAAGCCAGCCAAACCATGGCCGCCGCAGTGGAGGAGATGGCCTCTTCAGTCGCGGAAATCACTTCCACCATGGAAGAGCTCTCTACCTCATCTACCCAAATCGCCGACCACTCCCAATCGGTGGTCGACGTTGCCAATCAGACGCTGGAGCGCAGCCGTAAAGGCAGCTCGGCCATGCAGCTGCTACAGTCAAAAATGCAGGATATCCGCAGCGACAGCGAGCAGAGCCTGACCGAAATTATGACGCTGGGGGCGAAGTCCAAACAAATCAACAAGGTGATGGAACTAATCAACACCCTGGCCGCCCAGACCAAGTTGATTGCTTTTAATGCCGCATTGGAAGCTTCAAGCGCAGGGGAATCGGGTCGCCGCTTCTCGGTTGTGGCCAGCGAGATACGCCGCTTGGCTGACAGCGTGACTGACTCAACTCAAGAGATTGAAGCGCATACCGATGATATTCAGACGGCGATTAATCGCTTGGTGGTAGCCTCTGAAAAAGGCGCCTCCTCAATCGAGCAGGGCGTTGAGGCAAGCATGAGTACCGCCCAGGATCTGGAGGCGCTGCTTAAGGCGGCGAGCCAAACCAGCAGCGCGGCGCAGCAGATATCGCTGTCGACTCAACAGCAAAAAACCGCCAGCAGCCAGGTAGTGATGGCACTACGCGATATCGATACGGCCAGTTCGCGCAACGCACACTCGGTGCGCAGTATTACCGATATCAGCCAGGACATGATCCATATGTCGGCTGAGCTTAACGCGCTGGTGCAGGAGTTTACTCTAACAAATAAAGATCGCTGAGAAGGATACCGGATGAGTGTAATTCGGGTAGTCATTGCCGACGACAGCCAGGTAGCCCGCGACGTGCTACGCGATATCCTCAGCCGAGACGATGATATTGAGATCGTCGGTGAAGCCACTAATGGCCGCGAAGCGGTGGAATTGGCCAAAAGCCTTGCGCCGCACTTGATCACCATGGATCTCAACATGCCGGTGATGGACGGCCTGAGCGCCATTGAAGAGATCATGTACAGCAAAGGGGTGCCCATTCTGGTGGTCAGCGACCGTTCCGATGCGCAAACGGCTTATCAAGCCCTTGAGGTAGGCGCGCTGGAAGTAATGCCTAAACCCTCGCTGGAAGGCGCCGACGCTGAACGCTTGCTGGAGCGCGTGCGCCTGCTTTCCGGCGTAGCGGTCATCACTCGTCTAAGGCGGCGCGGTTTAGCACCGACACCGACTCCCCCAATAGCGACGTTTGCTTTAACGCCACAAGGAGTGCCGCGTAATTTTCAGCACGTGGTCGCAATCGCCTGCTCAACCGGTGGCCCGCAAGCCTTAGTGCGGGTGCTGCGGCGGCTGCCCAGCGGGTTTCCGGCTCCTATTGTGATCGCCCAGCACATCAGTCATGGATTTATTGATGGCATGGCGCAATGGCTGGCATCACTGTGCACCATGCCGGTTAGCGTGGGCCAAGAGGGCGAAATGCTCAGCCCTGGACATATTTACTTATCGCCTTCCGAGCGTGATTTATGCGTCTCCCCCCGCCACCGTTTCCAGCTTCAACCCAGCCCCGAGAAGTCCCTATACCACCCCAGCTGCGATGTGCTACTGCAGAGTGTCGCAAAGGTCTACGGCAGTGATGCCATTGGGATTATTTTGACCGGCATGGGCCGCGATGGGGTGAATGGCATGCGGGCGATACATCGCGAAGGTGGAACCACTTTCGCGCAGGATGAAGCCAGCTCAGTGATTTACGGCATGAACCAGGAAGCCGTCAAAGCGGGCGTCATACACTATGAATTACCGCTTGATAGCCTTCCGGATCGGCTAATGCGCGATGTGTGCGGCTACTTGGATAGCCGACCGGAGCCTCTGGCATGAGCGCGTTTGCCCCCCTCAAAGCCCTGGTGCATCAGCGCTGCGGTTTACACCTTGAAGGCTTGGCCGAAGCCCGGCTATTCCGAGCAGTCGCTAGATTACAGGCCTCTACAGGGCTGACCGACAACACTCAGCTTCTCAATAAGTTAACCAACGACCCAGCGCTATTCGATCAGTTTGTCAGCCAGCTGACGGTCAACGAAACCTATTTTTGTCGCGAGCCGGATGCCTTAACTTGGTTAGTCAACACCTACTTACCCGAGCGCCTAGCGACAGAAGAGCCCCCGCTGTCTATCTTCAGCGCAGGCTGCTCTTCCGGCGAAGAGCCTTATAGCGTAGCGATGATGCTGTTTGAGCGCTTTGGCGAGCAGGCCAAAGCGCTGTTCACCCTAACCGGCGGTGATCTGGATCAGCAGGTTCTCGCCAAAGCGCGCCAGGGCGTTTACGGTGGCATGGCGTTTCGCGCTCTTTCCCCCGCCTTTAAAGAGCGTTACTTCAGCCCCTACCAGGGCCGCTACAAGCTTCACGAATCACTGCGCCAATGGGTGACCTTTCGACCTTTTAACCTCTTGAACGTCAATGAAGACAGCCACGGTGGCCCCTTTGATGTAATTCTGTTTCGCAATGTCTCGATCTACTTTGATCAGCAGACGCGACGCCATATCCATCAGCAGCTTAGCCAATTGCTAGCCCCTAATGGGATTTTACTCTGCGGCGTCACCGAGACATTGGGTAACGATCTCGGCGTGTTTAAGCTGACCGAAACTCAGGGCGTATTTTACTTTCGCCGTGAAGAGCAACCCGCGATAGTGCCAGCGACTCCTCTTCAGCCCTCATTGCTCGCGATGGGCAACAAGGCTGAAGACACCATTAGCAGCGCTGGTTTAGCGTCTGATTTGCTGTCTGATCAAGAAGCGGAAAGCACGGAATTAGAAAAAATAGAATTAGGAAAAACAGAGTTAGAAAAAACAGAGTTAGAACACACAGAAAAGGAGAGCATTAGCCACCAACTGCAAACCGCCCATCAGTTGCTTGATCAAAACGCCTTTAACGATGCCGCTGCACTGCTAGAAGCGCTGCTTAAGCAACAGCCGTGGTTGATCGATGCGCTGGTGCTGGCCGGGTTGGTCGCCCGCTGGCAGCAGCAGCCCAATCAGGCCTACGACTATTTTAAGCGAGCCATTTATGTGGCGCCGGAGTGTTGGCCGGCCCATTTCTACTTAGCTGAACTTTATCGCCAAGGCGAACTGACCGACAAGCCATTACAGCGCAAGCAGCGCTATGCCGCGGTGGTTCGTTTACTGACCACCGCGCCCACCTCTGATGGAGGGCTAGAGACAATCACCCCGCCGCTACCACCAGGCGATGCGCGCTTTCTTGCCGAACGTTATTTAGACGCAGCTAGCCTCACACTGGCATCGACCAATACCACACAGGGAGTGGGTTAATTATGGCGCTGGATATTCGCCGCTTTATACAGCGCTTTGTGGAAGAGGCAGCCGACCACCTGCCCCGCCTGCGCGAAGGCATTAGCGCACTCGAGCAGGGCCATGCTGATCGCGAACAGATCAACGAGCTGTTTCGCGCTGCGCATACGCTGAAAGGCTCATCGCGAATGCTTAAACTGGCGCCGATTACAGCGCTAGCACATAGTACTGAAGAGCTGCTCAGCGCTCTGCGCGACGGCACCCTAACCGCAACGCCGACGGTGACCAGCCTTCTCAGCCAGGCAGTGGACGGACTTTCGGACTTAGTCAGTCGACTCGCCGAAGGCGCGACCGGTGACGACCTACCCGCGGCTGATGAGGCGCTATGTAGCGCCCTGGAAGCGACTGCCCTCGGCCAGGCCCCAACCCGGCCCATGACGCACGCTGAGGCGGCACCATCCTCTTTGCCTGCGCTACCGTACTCTTCAACGCCGCCTTCCTCCGCTGCGCTAGTGACGGAGAGCGAACTACGCCTCAGTGATACTGTACGGGTTCGCTTGGATCGACTGGACGATGTTATTCGTTTGATGGGCGAAGTACTTTCCGGCCACCATCATTTGCATAGCCTCGTTGAACAAGCCCGTGAGCTAAGCAGTGCGCTTCCTGCCGAACAGCAGGGGCCTTTTCACGCCTTTCACCGTGAACTGAAAGATAGTGTATTAAGCCACGATTCGCTGATGAGTGACCTACACGACCGCGCACTGCAAATGCGCATGCTGCCGCTAAGCGTGGTTTTTGAGCCACTCGCGCATATGTCGCGTGAATTGGCCCAGTCACTCGGCAAACAGGTCGACTGCCGCGTGCGAGGCAGCGAAATCGAACTTGATCGCCAGATGATTGATCGCCTATCTGATCCGCTCATTCACCTGCTGCGCAATGCCTTGGATCACGGCTTAGAGCTACCTGCCGAGCGCCAGGCGGCGGGTAAACCTCCCCGTGGGCAGTTGATTATCGAAGCCTGGCAAGACGCTGACTGGGTGGTGGTAGAGATGCGTGATGACGGCGCGGGGATAGCGCTGGACGCAGTGCGTCAAAAAGCGCTCACCAAGCAGCTGATCAGCGAAGAGCAGCTCAATGCGCTGAGCGAACAGGAGACGCTAGAGCTTATATTTCTGCCGGGCTTCTCTACCAAGAGCATGATTACCGATTTTTCAGGGCGCGGCGTGGGCATGGATGTGGTCAAACGCACCGTGGTGGATGAGCTTAACGGCGACCTGCAGCTTGTCAGCGAATCCGGCAGCGGCACCCGCTTCACCCTGCGCCTGCCGCTCTCGTTGGCGATGATGCGGGTGCTGCTGGTCAGCGTCGGCGGCGTCAACCTAGGGGTAACGGCACCTTACGTATCAGAGTTGGTAGAGTGCTCATCACAATCATTTATTGATGCTGCGGGTCAGCGCACGTTGATTTTACGCAATGAATTTGTGCCGGTGGTATCGCTAGCCCAGCTGCTTGGGCTATCTGAGACGGCATCCGGTACTGATACCACCCTACTGCTGGTCGTCCACCAGCGGCACCAGAAGCTTGCTCTCATTATTGACTCACTGATTGATGAACGCGATATGATCATCAAGCCGCTGCCCGTGCATCTTCGTTATTTACCGCTGGTCTCGGGCATGGTTTCCATGGGGCGCAATACGCTGGCAAGCCTACTTCACGTACCTGCTTTACTGGAAGCCAACCGGCACGGCCCCCAACATGCTAACGAAGAGCATGCATCCTCCGCTCTCGCGAAACGCATTTTGGTGGTTGACGATTCACTGAATACCCGCGAAATAGAAAAAGACGTGCTCGAAGCGTGGGGCTACCACGTCACCCTGGCTGAAAATGGTCGCGACGGATTAGCCAAAGCACTGGCAGAGCGGTTTGATGCCGTACTTACCGACGTTGAAATGCCGGTTATGGATGGCTTTGCGCTAACTGCGCGCCTGCGCGAAAATGAGAATTACCGTTATCGGCCGATTATTATTATCACCTCACGAGAAAAAGAGGCCGATCGCCGGCGCGGTATTGAGGTCGGTGCCGACGCTTATATCGTCAAGGGCAGCTTTGATCAGAACAATTTAGTAGAGACGCTCCAAGCCCTCCTGGGCTAACGATGAGCGTTACTGACACAACCATTAATGACACAATAACCATGAGGTTATGGAATGCCTATCCTGGTCGTAGACGACGATCCGCTTGCTGGGGAAATGACAGCAGCACTGCTTGAGTCTCAGGGTCATGACACCCTGCTGGCCAATGATGCGATGGAAGCCGTCGATCAGCTAGATACTCACAGCGATATCAAGCTGATTGTCAGCGATATGCACATGCCTCTCGTCAGTGGGGTAGCACTGTTGGCGATGTTGCGCGAGCAAGATAACCATCTGCCGTTTATTTTACTCACCGGGGACACACCGAACGCAACGCTTCAGCAGACACCGGGCCTAGATGCCTGTTTGCGTAAAGATGCCGAGCTGGCATCCGCCCTAGAGGCCGCTGTAAAACAGGCGCTCGACGGGTAACCACCGTTAGAGAGAATGGAGAACTGAAGGAATAGATCGCCGCTTTCGACCACTTACGTAGGTAGTTTGATGTCTCAGCCCGCCCCTTCCGCCCCTTCGCTGCACGATAAGCTGAATCAGCTGCGTGAGCGTTTTATTGATCAGTTGCCGACTCGCTTAGCGCAAACCGCCGAGCTATGGCAGCAAAGCCGCACGTCGAGCGAAGAACAGACACGGCTAGCACCCGAGCTACACCGCTTCTTTCATAGCCTGAAAGGAACCGGTAAGTCGCTGGGCTTTGAGCGACTTGCCGTGCTGGCAGACCAAGCGGAAGCGGCGCTTACTGACGCTCCCACACGTGGCGATATCGACGCTTATATCAGCCAACTGCTACTCCAGCTAGGTAGCGAACAGCAGCACCTGCGCTCCCACTATGGCCAGCAGCAAGCACTGGCGGCCGTGAACAGTTTCGAGCTGACTGGTCAGGCTGAACCACTGCGCAATAAGCGCCAGCGGTTAATTTATCTGTGCGACGATGAGCCTGAGCAGGTCGACCAACTGATCCATCACCTACGCTGCTTTGGTCATGAAGTCGTTCAGTTTATCGATACAGACACCTTCTTTAACGCCGTGCTCACGCGTCGTCCTGACGCGGTCATCATGGATGTGCAGTTTCCCCAAGGCCAGACAGCAGGCACTGAAACTCTGACCAGCTTGAACAAATTAACCGGCCAACCGCTGCCCGCCATCGTTTTGTCGGCTCACAGCGACTTTCATTCGCGCCTGAGTGCCGTTCGTGCAGGCTGCGGTGGCTACTTTACCAAGCCGGTAAAACCACTGGATCTGATGCTGGCAGTGGATGAACTGACCGCTCCGGCGTTAGAAGAGCCGCTGAAGGTGCTGGTGGTAGATGATGAACCCGAAGCAGCCGCTTACCACGCCTTGCTGCTTGAAGAAGGCGGCATGCTGGCTCACCAGGTTCATCATCCCGCCGATGCACTCACGGTCATGGAACGCTTTAGTCCCGATTTACTGCTGGTCGATGTGTATATGCCGGTGTGTTCCGGAGAAGAGCTGGCAACAATTATTCGCCAACAGCCGGAATACCTCGGCTTACCGATTATCTATCTCTCCAGTGAAACCGACAGCCAAAAGCAGATTTCCGCCATGTCGGCGGGAGTTGAAGCCTTTCTTACCAAACCCGTTCAGCCCGATGAGCTGATCTCTGCCGTGCGGCTGCGAGCGGAACGCCTGCGCCTGCTGCGCTCATTAATGACCCGTGACAGTATGACCGGGCTGTATAACCACAGCACCACCACCGAGCTGATCAATAAAAACCTCGCTCAGGCTCACCGTGATAATAGCCAGCATGCCATGGCAATGATTGATATTGATCACTTCAAGCAGGTCAACGATACCCACGGCCATTTGGCGGGCGATCAAGTGATAATCACCCTGGCAAGGCTATTAAAGAGTCGCCTGCGTCTCTCCGATATTATTGGCCGCTACGGCGGTGAAGAATTTGTGGTGCTGCTAAAGGGTATTAATGCCGAGAAAGCCGCCACATTAATCAATAGCCTGCGCGAGGATTTTGCCCTGGTTGATTTTCACGCCGGTGACGTTCGCTTTCGTTGTACCTTCAGTGCGGGCATTAGCAGCTTCCCCGCACAGCCTTCTACCGAGTCGCTGCGGTTAAGTGCCGACCAAGCGCTCTACCGCGCCAAACACCAAGGGCGCAACCAGGTAGTGCTATCGACGGAGTTGGCCGATGACCACTGAAAAACCCAATGACGGCGAAGCGAATGACCGGCCGTTCGCCACCCAGACATTGGACGAGGCGTTAGCGGCAAACGGCGATGCTGAAGCGGTGGTGGATGTTGATGAGCCTACCCAACAGCTAGTGCTCTTCCAGCTCAACGGCCAGCGTTTTGCACTGCCCGGCAGCGCGGTGAGTGAAATTCTATCCAGCGACCAGCCCGTCTACTACGTGCCGGGGCTGCCCGCCTCTACCGAAGGGGTGCTGCACCTGCGCGGCAAAATCGAGTCCGTGATTAGCCTGCATCGACTCATCGGTTTACCTGCACCCGAAGGTAGCAATCAGGGCATGATTCTATTAGTAAGCGCGGCGGGGATGACCAGCGGCGTGCGTATTGAGCAGCTTGATGATGTGTCCGAGGTCACCCAGAGCATGCTGCAAGCGCCGCCAGAGACGCTTTCCGGCACGTTGCGACCTTATGTCAGCGCGCTTTTGCAGATAGATGAGCGAGAAGCGCTTGCCCTGCTTGACCCAGAGGCGCTGTTCGACGCCTACCAACAGGGTCTGGGTTAAAGTGCCCTTGCATCGCGGTCATCATGAGCAGGCCCAGGTTGCCTTGGTGCTGTTCTCGGTAGGGCCTTACCGTGCGGCCTTGGAAGCACGCCATGTGCTGGCCATGACCGGTCACCCCACGGCACTGCGCACTGCCAATGCTCAAACGCTCCTCTACGATGAAGACGATCACAACTCCCCACCTGACCGCTGGCTCACCCTGTCCGACGCTCAGGCAGCCAGCGGCAACAGCACTTGGCAACTGGGCGTAAGCGGAGACATAACGCTTCAGCAACTGCCGGCCAACACGCTCTACCCGCTGCCTAAACTGCTACTTTCCCGCCGTTTTTCAACGGCGCTATGCGGATTAACCTTCGACCAGCAGCAGTTAGTACTACTACTGGATGCACGCAAGCTTAGCCCTCCCAAACACTAGCCCGCCAACCATAAACAGCTGATGGCATCGCCCTCGGCTATATCGCTATTGGCCGGAATCACTGCAAAAGCATCGGCGTCAATACAGGATGAGAGCACCCCAGAATTCTGGTCATCAAAGGCTGTCGCCGTCACCCCGCTTGAAGTGAACTCAAGCGTTACACGCATATAGTGCTCACGGGGACCGGTAGAAGTGACAAACCCCGCTTTCGCGGTCACCGTTGGCAGCGATGTTAGCGCAGGACAGCCAAGCATTGCGCCCAGCAAGGGACGCAAAAACAGCCAGGCGCCAACAAACCCCGAGACCGGATTGCCCGGCAAACCAACAAACCGCGCCTGGTTACCGTCATCGCGAGGCAAGCGGCCCAATGCTAGCGGCTTACCGGGGCGGATCGCCAGCTTCCACATATCAAGCTGGCCAATCGCTTCCAGCGCTGCTTTGACGTGATCCTCTTCGCCGACGCTAACGCCGCCGGTGGTCACCACCAGGTCTGCGTCAGCAGCAGCGGCCGTTAACAGTGCCACGGTGCGGGCATAGTCATCTGGCACACTAACGGTACTCACCACCTCCGCGCCAAAATTCTCTAGCAGTCGCTTAAGCATCGGCCGGTTAGAGTTGTAAAGCTGACCCGGCTTGAGCGGAGTGCCCGGATCAATGATCTCATCGCCCGTCGAGAGTAGCGCCACCCGGGGCCGACGCCGTACGCTCACATACGTAACACCTTGACCGGCTAGGTGACCAAGGGCCGCTGCTTCGAGCCGCTCACCAGCATTTAGCAGTACAGCCCCGCTTTTCACGTCGCGTCCTTGGCGGCGGACATTATCGCCCACAGGAATATCGGCAGGCATCAGCGCACGTTCACCGTCGACTTGTACGCGCTCCTGCATCACCACGCAGTCAGCTCCGGATGGAATCTCACCCCCGGTAAAAATACGCACGCAGCTACCCGGCGCAAGCGCTTTCGCCTGCGTGCCCGCAGCAATGCGTTGACTCACCGGCAGCCACTGCCCCGCATCAGCAGCGCGCAGTGCATAACCATCCATCGCGCTGTTATCAAACGGCGGCACATCCAGCTGGGCGTTGACAGCTTCGGCCAACACACGCCCGGCAGCGGCTTCCAATGGAACGCTCTCGGTACTTAGCGAGCTGACGTCTGCTAGTAGCGCCTCAAGCGCGGCTGATATAGGTTGCAAATCAGCCATGTTGCCCCCGGCCTGGGATGACCAGGTTGTTAAGCATGCGCTGGGCATTAAGAAATGATGGCATAGTCGCCTCTAAAAACAGGAAAATCGGAGTAGTGAAAACCAAGAATTAGGTTACCGGTGCAGGTAGAATGCCACGATAAACGCATAGAAACAGCCCATAGGGGCCTCACTCTATTTTCTAGACAGGCACTCTATTTAATACCATTGGAAGCCCCATGTTCGAACAAACCTTCAGAAACATTGATAACGTCCTTTGGAAAGAGGCTGGTTGCGCCAGCGAACTGGATTATACCGAGCAAACATCCTGGATGTTGTTTCTTAAGTATCTCGATGATCTGGAGTTTGAACGCTCTCAAGAGGCGGAACTGCGTGGTCAAGCCTACGAATTCATTATTGATGAAAAGCATCGTTGGTCCCGTTGGGCAGCACCGAAAAAGGATGATGGCAGCTTTGACCATGACAATGCGCTAACCGGCGATGACCTGATTCAATACGTCAGCTTTGAACTCTTCCCCTATCTGCATGGTTTCAAAGAGCGCGCAACGAGTAGCGACACGATTGAATACAAAATTGGCGAAATTTTTGGCGAGATCCGCAACAAATTCGCCAGTGGTTATAGCCTGCGTGACGCCTTAGAGCTGGTGGATGAACTCAGCTTTGGCTCTCAGGCTCAGAAGCACGAGCTGTCTCATCTGTACGAAGCCAAAATCAAGAATATGGGCAATGCTGGACGTAACGGCGGCGAGTATTACACCCCTCGCCCGCTGATCCGCGCCATGATCAAAGTGGTTAACCCGAAAATTGGCGAGCGTATATACGACGCGGCTGTCGGGTCGGCAGGCTTCCTGTGCGAAGCCCATGATTACCTTCGCTATGACCCAGAAGGCGAGGAGGACGGCAAACGTCTCTCCACATCGGATCTTGATACTCTTCAGTCCCGCACCTTTTACGGCAAAGAGAAAAAGAGCCTGCCGTACGTAATTGGCATCATGAACATGATCCTGCACGGCATTGAAACACCCAATATCGTTCACACCAACAGCTTGACTGAAAACCTGAATGATATTCAGGAGAAAGACCGCTTTGATGTCATCCTCGCCAACCCGCCTTTCGGCGGCAAAGAGCGTAAAGAAATACAACAGAATTTCCCTATCAAATCGGGGGAAACCGCATTCCTGTTTATGCAGCACTTCATCAAGTATTTGCGTGCTGGTGGGCGTGGGGCGGTGGTCATTAAGAACACTTTTCTGTCTAACGCGGACAACGCCTCAAAAGCGCTACGCAAAGAGCTGCTGGAAAGCTGCAACCTGCATACCATTCTGGACTGCCCCGGCGGCACCTTTTTGGGGGCAGGGGTAAAAACCGTTGTGCTGTTTTTCGAGAAAGGCGCACCCACGCAAAACATTTGGTATTACCAGCTAGAGCCCGGCCGTAGCCTGGGCAAAACCAACCCGCTGAATGATGATGACCTCAAGGACTTTGTCGCCCGCCAAGCTAGTTTTGCGAATTCTGATCAATCATGGACGTTGAGTATCGACGATATCGACGCCACTACTTTCGATTTATCGGTGAAGAATCCAAACAAAGCCGATGAGGCACCGCTGCGTGACCCAGAAGTGATCATCAACGAGATTGAGACGCTGGATAAAGAAAGCGAGGAAATCCTGGAAGGGATTCGGGGGATGTTATGAGAGAAGGATGGAAAACCTGCAACCTGGGAGATGTATGCACATTACAGCGCGGTTTTGATCTTCCAAAAAAGAATAGACGAAGTGGTCACATTCCTTTGATGAGTTCTAGTGGCGCAATCGACTTTCATAACGAAGTAAAAGTGATAGGGCCAGGAGTGGTGACGGGTCGTAGTGGAAGCATTGGAAATGTATTCTATGTTGAGGGTGCGTTTTGGCCCTTAAACACTACACTGTATGTGAAAGACTTCCATGGGAATCATCCTCGTTTTATCTATTATCTTCTTTCAAGCTTTAATTTGAAGCGCTTTTCTACTGGCGCTGGTGTACCAACGCTGAACAGGAATAATGTCCATTGTGAAACAGTAAATATTCCAAGGAGCGTCGAAGAACAGAAACTGATCGCCAGCATCATCGACGAGGCCTTTGATAGTATCGATGCAGCTATTGCCAACACCGAAAAGAACCTTGCTAATGCTAAAGAATTATTTGAAAGCTATTTGAATGGCATCCTAGGGCCTGTTGACGTTTTGAGGGATAGCATTGGCAGGATAGGGGCAAACTCGCAGAATACAGGTTCCGACACCAAC